>CAZXNX010000362.1:0-3011 GCA_964642225.1 uncultured Solirubrobacteraceae bacterium
GCCCGGCGGCGTGCGCGGGCGCCGGGCCGACGGTTGGTGATTGACCCTGGGGCGAATAGCTGTTGCAATGTCTTCAACAGTGCTGCTGCCCGCCCGGCGACCGCATCTGATCCAGCTCAGGAGCCCGCCCCGTGTCCCGTCTGTCCCCTCGCCGTCTCGTCTCACTCTCCGCCGCCGCCTGCGCGGTCGCCTGCATGGCCGCCGCCGCGCCGTCCGGCGCGCTTGCCGACACCGCGGACGAGGGCATCGCCATCTCCCCCGCCAGCGGCACCAGCGCCTCCCCGCAGACGCAGATCAGCATCCTGGGCGTCAAGCCGAGCGCCATCCGCTCCGTGAAGGTGACCGGCGCCGTCAGCGGGGCGCACCCCGGCGCGCTGCGCTCCTACAGCGGCTCCCGCGGCGCGAGCTTCATCCCCGCCACCCCGCTGACCCAGGGCGAGCAGGTCACCGCGCGTATCCACATCACGGGCTGCGCGCCCATCACGCGCACCTTCACCATCGCCACGGCGGGCGTCACGCCCGCGGTCCTCAACATCAACGTCATCAAGTCGGACCTGCTGGAGAAGTTCGTCACGCGGCCCGACCTCATCGCGCCGAAGATCGCCGTCCACAAGCAGTCAGCCCAGGCGAGCACCGGCAACATCTTCCTCACGCCGCTGCCCTCCCCCGTCGTGCACCCCGGCAGCACCACCACCGTGACGATCTCCCCCGTCGGCCCCGGCGGGCCGATGATCATCGACAAGAACGGCAAGCTCGTCTGGTTCAAGCGGCTCACCCCGCCGACCGTCGCCGCCAACCTGCGCCTGCAGCAGTACAACGGCAAGCCGGTCCTCACCTGGTGGGAGGGCCCGGTCACGGCAGCGGCCTTCGGCCTGGGCAAGGGGATCATCGCCGACAGCCGCTACCGCGAGATCAAGACGGTCAGCGCCGGCAACGGCTACCCGATGGACATCCACGAGTTCACGCTGACCCCGCAGGGGACCGCGCTGTTCACGATCTACTCGCCGATCCTCGTGCACCTGCCCGGCACCCCGGCGGGCACCACCTCGCCGCTGCTCGACGCGATCGTGCAGGAGGTCGACATCAAGACCGGGCTCGTCACCTGGGAGTGGCACGCCTACGGCCACATCCCGCTCGCCGACTCCTACGCCACACCGGAGAACAGCGCCTCCTACGACGCCTACCACTTCAACTCGGTCCAGAGCACGAGCGGCGGCAGGCGCGTCTTCATCTCCGCCCGCGACACCTCGGCCGTCTACCTCGTCGACAAGGCCACCGGCAAGCGCGTCTGGACGCTCGGCGGCAAGTCGCGTGACTTCAAGCTCGGCAAGGGGGCGCGCTTCTGGTTCCAGCACCACGCCACGCTGCTGCCCCACGGGCAGGTCAGCGTGTTCGACGACGAGGCCGGCCCGCCGCAGTACGCCCCCGCCTCCCGCGGCCTGATCCTGGGCCTGGACGCCAAGCGCAGGACGGCCAAGGTGGTGCGCCAGTACCACCGCGCACCCGACACCTCCGCCCAGAGCGAGGGCAGCACCCAGATCCTCAAGGGCGGCAACGTGTTCGTCGGCTTCGGCTCGACCGAGTTCTTCTCCGAGTTCTCCCCCTCCGGCAAGCTGCTGTTCGACGCCAGCCTGCCCAACGGCGACGGCAGCTACCGCGTCTACCGCCATCCGTGGTCCACGACGCCGGCGACCCTGCCGGACGTGGCCGCCCGCACGACCGACGCCACCCACGTGGCGGTCTACGCGAGCTGGAACGGGGCCACCACCGTCGCCCGCTGGGAGGTGCTGGCCGGCGCGGACGCCTCCAGCCTGGCTCCCGCCGGCTCGGCGACCCGCACCGGCTTCGAGACGCAGGTCGACGTCGCGCCGGCGGCCGTGTACGCCGTCCGCGCGCTCGACGCCAAGGGCAGGGTGCTGGCCACCTCCAAGACGGTCAGCGCGCAGTAGCTCAGCCGAGCAGCCGGTCCAGGAAACCGTTGGAGAACACCCGGTGCGGGTCGGCGGCGTGCAGCCGGCCCCGCGCCCAGTCCCAGTCCGCGCGTCGCGAGCGGCCCGCGCGGTAGGCGGCGGGGATGCGCCGGCCCAGCACCGTGGCGTCGGCCCACGCCGCCGTGGACGTGTACGCCCACCCCTTGGACCACTCCGGCCGCACGGTGGCGTAGGGCGGCACGTAGGTGGCGAACACCCAGCGCTCGACGTCGCGCATGAAGGCGTTGGCCCCGGGGGTGTCGGGGAAGGTGAGGATGTCGAGCCAGACGGCCACGTCCCACTCGGGGTGGTCGGGCCGGGGTGACACCGCCGACAGGACCGGGGCCTGCGCGCCCTTGATCCCCACGTCGACGGGCCGGTCCAGCCCGGTGATGCGGATCTCCAGCGGGCCGTTGGCCGGGTACTCGCCCTTGGCCGCGTCCGCGGCGATGCGCCCCTCATAGAACGCCACGAACTGCGAGACGACCCGCTGGATGTCCCGGCGGCGGGTGAGGATCGCGTACCCGTTGGCGGTGACGCGCAGCGTGGTCGGCTTGACGTAGAGCAGGAGGTTCTTGGACGGGCCCCACAGGTCCGCGCCGCCGGCAGCCAGCGCGGCCTCGGTCGTGTCGAGCGACAGCTTCCCCAGCGCCGGGGTGGTCGCCGGGTCGGTCACCGTCCGGCGGTCCAGCGCCTCGTTCGTCTCCAGGCTGATGTTGTCGGCGAAGGGGTAGTTGTAGGGCGCGTCGGTCGCTGTGGCGCCCGCCGGCCTGGTCGGCGCCACGCTCCACACCTTCAGCCACGGGCGGTCGGTGAAGGGGAACCAGATCGCCTCGACGCGGCCGGTCTCCTCCACGAACGATGCCAGCGTGCGCTGGGCGGCGGCGTCGCCGGGGGCGGCGAACAGCTCGGAGGCGGGGATGTCGAGCAGGCTCTGGCAGCGCAGGTTGGTGTTGCGGCCGGCACGCAGCGTGACCTCGGTGACGAAGGCGCGGCCGACGTGCGTGAGGAAGGCCTTGGCGTCGGGGTCGCCGCGCTCGA
>CAZXNX010000363.1:0-3006 GCA_964642225.1 uncultured Solirubrobacteraceae bacterium
GGCCGAACACCGCCTCCGACCACGAGGGCGTGACCCCCAGCTCGATCGGCTTGGTGAGCAGGTCCCAGCTGAAGAAGACGAACAGGCCCACGACGATGAGGGCGACCTGCAGCACCACGTCGGCGACGACGAGGTAGAGGACCCGGCGCGCGCGCCCGACCCGCAGGCCGCGGATCTGACGGTAGACGAGCGCCGCGATGAGCACGACCGCGAGGACGACCTCCTGCGGCCCCCGCCCCAGCGGCGCCCAGAAGGCGGCGAGGTAGTCGGTGGAGACCAGCGCGGTGACCGCGATGAGGATCACGTAGTCCAGCAGCAGCGCCCAGCCGACCGCGAAGCTCACCACCTCGTTGAAGGCGTGGCGGGCGAACACGCTGGCCCCGGAGCGCTCGCGCCGCAGGGACGCGCCCTCCGTGTAGGTCATGGCGGCGAGGAAGAACAGCAGCCCGGCCACGCCGAACACCACCGGCGTGAGGCCCAGCGAGTGCTTGGCGATCACCCCCAGCGAGAAGTAGATGGCGCTGGCCAGCGTCGTGTAGATGACGACGAACAGCACCGGCGAGCCGAGCCGGCTGCCGATCCGCGAGTGCTCCAGGTCCGTGTGGTGCTCGTCCTTCATCACAGCCCCTTCCTGGACACCCACAGGCGCCCGGCGCCCGCGGCGACGAACAGGGCGCCGAACACGACGCCGTACGTCAGCCCGATCCCGCTGCGGACCACGGTGGAGACGAGGATGGCCACGCCCAGGAGCATCACGAGCACGGACATGAACCGCGTCGAGGAGCGGTGCAGGGAGCGCTGCGGGCGATCGTCGCTCATGCCACCGGCTCCCGTGCCGGGGGCGTGCGCTTCTCGCTCCTGCCGCTCGGGTAGGTCTGGATGATGACGCGGCAGGGCCGCTCGGCCAGGACGGTCTCCACGGTGCGGCCGAAGCCCGCCCCGGGCTGGCGTGGCGGCAGGGGCATGACGATCGCCCGCGAGCCGAGCTGCCTGGCCTCCTGCACGATGGCGCGGCCCGCCTGGCCGGCGCGGACCTTCACGTAGCGGCCGGTGACGCGGCTGCCGCCCTTCAGGCGGGCCTGCTCGAGGATCGCCTGGGCGGCCAGCTCCTGCTCGGGAAGCGCGGCGTCGATCGGTGCCGAGGCGGGCACGGTGATGGTGACGAGCACGTGGATGCCGCGGCGCCGGCGGGCGGCCATGCGCTGGGCGGTGGCCAGCAGCCCCTTGGGGTACTCGCGCAGCTCGACGGCCACCAGCACCGACTCGTACTCCGCCTCGCGGTCGGTGACGGGCGCCGGCAGGGCGATCTTGACGGTGCTGGTGAGGTCCAGCCCCTGGTTGCGGCGGAACAGGATGTAGACGCCGATGCCGGCCAGCAGCCAGGCCGTGCCGGCGATCGCCACCGCCAGGTGCAGGAACGTGACGACGAGGAAGGCCAGGAACGTGCAGATCCCGCCGACCACCGCGAAGAGCGGGATGTCACGGCCGCGGATGGTGATGTTGCCCGGGCCGCGGTACGGGCGCGGGAAGTCCGGCTCGGTCTTGCGCAGCCGGATCACCGCCGCATGGGCGATGGTGAAGGACAGCATCGCGCCGAAGGCGTACATGTTGCCCAGGAAGTCGGCCTGCCCGGTGGTGATGGCCAGGCAGGCGAACGCCGAGAACACGACGATCCCGAAGGCCGGGGTGCCGTACTTGGGGTGGAGCTTGCTCGCCCGCTCGGGGAGCTGGCGGTGCGTCCCCATCGAATAGACCAGGCGCGACACGCCGATGATCCCGGCGTTGGTGGCGATGAAGAGGATGGTGGCGGCGAGCAGGCCGACGTAGATCTCCCCCGCCGACTGCAGCGCGCCGAGGTCCATCGCCTTGACCACGCCGAGGATCGGGTCGCCCGCGTAGCCGCCGACGTCCTCGGGCTGGGCCAGCTTGGTCGTGTACTCCCCCGCCGCGTTCTGGTAGACCGGCAGCGCCGAGAGCGCCATGGCCGGCAGGGCGGCGTAGATGACGAACACGGCGATGACCACCCGCTTGATGGCGGCCGGGATCGTCTTGGACTCGTCCTTGGCCTCCTCGGCCATGTTGGAGATCGTCTCGATGCCGGTGTAGGCGATCATCGCCACCGGGATGGCGAGGAAGAAGTCCTTGGTCGTCGGGGCCACGCCGAGCTTGACGTTGTCGATCAGCACGTCCGGGTTGAAGACGAGGAAGAAGCCCAGGACGACGAGCAGCAGCTGGGTGGCGAAGTCGGTGATGGCCAGGCCGACGTTGACGCCCGCCGACTCCTCCGCCCCGCGGACGTTGATGAAGGCCAGGACGGCGACGACGCCGATGGCGAAGAAGATGTCGGCCGGGCTGCCGCGCAGGGCGTCGATGCCCAGCACGCCGCCGAGGTAGTGGGGCACGAAGAAGGCCGAGATGGCGATCGTGATCGTGTAGTTGAGCATCTGGCCCCAGGCGGCGAAGAAGCTCCAGAACTCGTTGTAGGCGCGGCGGGCGAAGGAGGACGACCCGCCCGCCTCCGGGTACATCGACGTCGCCTCGGAGTACGTGGCGGCGGTGAGGAAGAAGATGAAGCCGGAGACGACGAAGACGACCGGCGTGAGGCCCAGCGCATAGCCCGCGACCAGGCCCAGGGCGTAGTAGATCGACGAGCCGACGTTGCCGTACGCGGTCGCCGCCAGGGCGTTGACGCCGAGGACGCGCTGCAGGCCGTGGAGTCGGCGTTTGGCCATCGGTCGGCGAGTCTGACACGGTCGGGCGCGGGACGCTGCACGCCCGCGACCCCGCTCCACGACACCGTTCCGCGCCGCACCCCCGGCGGGGATAGAGTCGCCGCCATGTCAGCCCAGGGACGACTGGCCCGCGAGCGCGCGCGCCAACGAGGACACGACGGCGGCGCCGGGCAGCAGCGGGTGCTGCACCGGCCCGAGGACACGCCGCAGGGCCCGCCGCGCTTCACGCTCCGCGAGCGGGCCCGCTACCGCTTCGACGCCACCATGGCGCGGG
>CAZXNX010000364.1:0-2995 GCA_964642225.1 uncultured Solirubrobacteraceae bacterium
GGCCGTGGCCACGGGCACGCGGGCGGGCCGGGTGCTCGGGGGCGCCATCGGCGCGCTCACCGTGGCCGCCATGGCCGACGTGCGTCGCTCGGCGACGGTCCCCGGCGCCTCCGACAACGCCAGCGGCGTGGCCGCGATGCTCGCGCTCGGCGCCCGCCTGGCCGATGACCGGCCCGACGGCCTGGAGGTCGTCCTGCTGGCCCCCGGCTGCGAGGAGTCGGGCATGGGCGGCATGGCCGCGTTCCTGGCCACCCACCGCCCTGCTCTCGACCCGGCCAGCACCTTCGTCCTGGGCCTCGACACGCTGGGGGCCGGCGAGCCGATCGTGGCGCGGGCCGAGGGCGCGCTGCTGCCGCACGCCTACCGCGACGAGGACAACGACCTCGTCGACGCGGGCGCCCGCCGCATCGGCGCCCCCGCGCCGCCGCGCTGGCGCATCGGGGCCTACACCGACCCGATCCTCGCGGTGTTCGCCGGGCTGCCGGCGGTGTCGATGCTGTCGATCGGCCCCGACGGGCGCTACACCGAGTACCACCTGCCCAGCGACCTGCCCGAGCACGTCGACGAGGCGTGCGTGGAGCGCTGCCTGGACCTGGCGGAGGGGACGGCCCGCGCCTTCGCCGAGCGGGCCCTCAGCCCAGCCTGATCGACCCGTCCGGCGCGATCTCCCACGCGGGGTTGTGGGCGATCTCCCACCGGTGGCCGTCGGGGTCGGCGAACGAGCCGGTGTAGCCGCCCCAGAACGCCTCGCCCGCCGGGCGGGTGACGGTGCCGCCGGCGGCGGCCGCCTGGGCCAGCACGGCGTCGACCTCGGCGGGGGATGCGACGTTGTGGGCCAGCGTGATGCCGCCCCAGCCGCCCGTGTCCGTCACCGCCGTGTCGGCCGCCAGCGCCGCGCGGTCCCACAGCGAGAGGACCATCCCGCCGGCCTGGAAGAAGACGACGCCCTGGTCGTCGGCGACCGACGTGTGGGGCGTCCAGCCCATGGCCGTGTAGAAGGCTTCGGCGGCGGCCAGGTCACCGACGCCCAGGGTGATGAGGCTGATGCGTTGCTCCATCGGGTCATGGTCGCACCCGTCGGCACGGCCGCGGCGCCATCAACGTTCGCAGCAACCATCTAGGCTCCCGCTCCGTCACTCGCACGGAAACGCAACAGGGAGAACCACATGGCGGAGATCAAGAAGGTCGGTGTCCTGGGCGCCGGCCTCATGGGGCACGGCATTGCGCAGGTCGCGGCCCAGAGCGGCTACGACGTCGTCCTGCGTGAGGTCGACGAAGCCACCCTCGCCAAGGGCATCGGCAAGATCGAGAAGCAGCTGCAGCGCGCGGTCGACCGCGAGAAGCTGACGGCCGAGCAGTCCGCCGAGATCCGCGGGCGCATCACCGGCACGATCGAGTACGAGGACCTCGCCGACAGCGATCTCGTCATCGAGGCGATCACCGAGGACCTGGCCATGAAGCTCGAGATGTGGCAGGTCGTCGATTCCATCGTCAAGCCCGAGGCCATCTTCGCCACCAACACCTCCTCGCTCGCCGTCATCGACCAGGCCGCGTCGACCGAGCGTCCGGGCCAGTTCGTCGGCCTGCACTTCTTCAACCCGGCGCAGGTCATGAAGCTCGTGGAGGTCATCCGCGCGATCACCACCGCGCCCGAGACCTTCGACGTCGCCCTGGCCTGGGCCAACTCGCTCGGCAAGCTGACCGTGCAGACGCGCGACAACGCCGGCTTCATCGTCAACCGGCTGCTCGTCCCGTACATGCTCGACGCGATCCGCGCCTACGAGGAGGGCGTCGGCACGATCGGGGAGATCGACGACGCCATGAAGGCCGGAGCCGGGCACCCGATGGGCCCGCTGACGCTGGCCGACTTCGTCGGGCTCGACACCCTGGGCTCCATCTGCGACGTGCTCTTCGATGAGTTCCGCGAGCGCCGCTTCGCCCAGCCGCCGACGCTGCGCAAGATGCTCTCGGCCGGGTGGTACGGTCGCAAGTCCGGCATGGGCTTCTACGACTACTCGGGCGACGCGCCGGTCGTCAACGCGGCGGTGTAGCCCCCAGCGATGGCGAGCGCGACGAACCCGGTGCTGCGGGCGCTGCGGCCCGAGCCGCACCGCGGCGATCAGGTCGCCGCGGGGGTCGTGGTGCTCGCCACGCTGTTGCTGCTGGTCGAGGTGCGCTTCGCGGACACGTGGGGCGATGGCGCCCGCTTCGTGGTGGCGGCGCTGGGCGCCGCCTTCGTCGGCGCGATGGCGGTCCTGTCGCCGCCGGAATCCGACCGGCCGCGCTCGTACCAGACCGTCCTCTACGTCACGACCTGCCTGCTCACCCTGCTGGCGCTGGCGGCGCTCAGCACCTGGCTCGGCGCGCGGGAGGTCCTCAGCGCCGGAGCGGCGACCTGGGTGCTCGGCCTGACCGGCGCCCTGGCGCTCACGTTCTCGCTGGCGCGCAACTCGGCCTACTGCACGCTGGTGGCGGCGCTCGCCTTCACGTTCATGCTCCAGGCCGCCGTGCAGTGGATCTTCGATCCCGGCGGCCTGGCCACGGCGCGGTGGATCTTCCTGCTCGTGGTGCTCGCCGACCTGCTGGGCGCGGTGATGCTCCGCGACCGGCGCCGGCGGCACGCCGTGATGCTGGCCGACGCGGCAGGGCTGGCCGTGCTGGCGCTCGCCTTCACGCTGGGTCAGGACCTCATCCTCCCGGCGGAGACCGGCGACGGCATCGCCGCGTTGCCGTGGGGCTGGGCGCTGCTGGGGTTCGGCGCCGGCTTCGGGCTGATCGCCTACGCCGGGGCCGACCGCGAGCCCGGTCCGGGGTACATCGGTGTGGCCTGCCTGATCGTGTTCGCCGTGCTGGTGGGCACGCGCGGCGACGCGACGCTCCTGGGCTGGCCGCTCGTGCTCGCCGTCGTGGCGGGCGCCTTCCTCGTGCTGGGGTTGCGGCCGAGCCATCCCCTGCCGCCGGAGCCCGCCGAGGACGTGGGCCGCGAGCCACGGGC
>CAZXNX010000365.1:0-2984 GCA_964642225.1 uncultured Solirubrobacteraceae bacterium
AGCTCCAGGTGGCTGAGGGGATCGTGCTGCTGCGGCTCCTGGTAGGGGAAGACGCCGCGGGCCGGGTCGCTCACCCCCTCCTCGGTGAGGACGGGCGCGCCCGTGAGGGCCGCGAACGAGGCGGCGCCGACGAACCGCAGCGCCGACGGGGTCTGGATGACCCGCACGGCATGGCCCTCGGCGGTGAGGAGCCGGACGACGTCGAGGGCGCGGTAGGCGGCGATGCCGCCGCTCACGCCGAGAAGGATGCGAGCCATCGCGACAGGCTCAGCTCATGCCGCGATGGTCCTCGCGGTGACTACTTGTAGTCGTACTTGATCTTGCCGGCCTGGATCTCCTCGAGGGCGATCGTCAGGTAGTTCTTGGACGTCGTCTCGACCATCGGGGGCGGGAACTCGTCGAACGTCCCCTCGCCGAGGGAGTGGTAGTACGAGTTGATCTGACGCGCGCGCTTCGCGGCCACGATCACACTCGCGTAGTTCGAGTCGACGTGGTCGAGCAGCTTGTCGATGCGGGGGGAGATCACGGGAAGACAGGTCCTCTATCGCAGGGCGAAGGACGGGATTCTAGCGTGCCGGGTCGGCGGACAGTGCTCCGCGCACGATCCGCTCCAGCTCGTCGACCGTCGCGCCGAGCTCGTCGTTGACCACCACGTGGCGGAACTCGCCCTGGGCGTCGAGCTCCTCCTGGGCCACCTGCAGGCGCCGCTCGACCTCCTCGGAGGCGTCGGTGCCCCGCCCCACGAGCCGGTCGCGCAGGGCCTGCGCCGAAGGCGGCGCGATGAAGAGCAGCAGCGCGCCGGGCATGGCCTCGCTGACCTGCCGGGCGCCCTGCACCTCGATCTCCAGCACGATCGGCTCGCCCCGGGCGGTGCGCTTGTCCAGCTCGCTGCGCAGGGTGCCGTAGCTGCGGCCGGAGTACGTGGCGTACTCCAGGAAGTCGCCGGCCGCGACCCGTTCGGCGAACTCCTCGTCGGTGAGGAAGTGGTAATGCTCGCCGTCCTCCTCCCCCGCCCGCGGGCTGCGCGTGGTGGCCGAGACGCTCAGGCCCAGCTCCGGCATCCGCTCGCGCAGCAGGCGGATCAGCGTGCCCTTGCCGACGCCCGAGGGACCGGTGATGACGAAGACGCGAGCCATGCCGGGGACGCTAGACGGTGCGGCGGCAGATGTGACGAACCGGCCGGCCGCTAGCGGCGGAGCAGGCCGACGAGCTCGTTGCGCTGGCGCTCGGAAAGGCCGCCGATGGTCTTGCTCGGGGAGATGCGACAGGTGGTGAGGACCTTGTTGGCCTTCACGCGGCCGTACTTGGGGACCGCCAGGAGCATGTCGAAGACCTTCGCGGTCTCGAGGAACTCGGGCGGGTCCTCCAGCAGCGCGTGGATCGACGTGCGCCCCGCTTTGAGGTCGCGCTTGAGCTGCGCGCGGCGGGTGCGGATGTCGTTGGCGCGGGCCAACGCGTCCATGCGCTGGTTCAGCGATCTTTCCGGTGCCGCAAAGGGTTTTTGGGTGGTGTGGGCAACCGGCGGCACGGCGCGTGACTCTACAGAAAGCATGGGGTGCAGCAAAGCCCGAGGGCCGAATTCGCCTCGACCTCGACTTGAGGTTGACCCGGCTCCACGGTGCTTGACACTGATTCCTTGATTTGCAGGGATTTCTGGTGTAAGGGAGGCGTCAATGCGCCAACCCGGAGAGCAGAACCCCGCACTTTGCGGGCTTCTCTACAGCGCGGCGGCGATCCGGGACCCCGTCGCTGGGTCGCGGAAGCTCTCGGTGCCCACCGCGACCAACGTGGCGCCCGCCTGCAGGAACTGGCGGGCATGCGCTGCCGTCTGGACACCGCCCATCCCCACCACGGGGATGGCAACGCGCCCGCACACCGCTCCGACCTGGGCCAACGCGACCGTGCGGATGGCCGGGCCGGACTGCCCGCCCGTCCCGCCGCCCAGCCACGGGCGGGCCGGGCCCGCGTCGTCGTCGTGGCGGCCCCGCGGAGCCAGGGGCATCGCCCGCAGCGTGTTGATGAGCGAGACGGCGTCCGCTCCCCCGTCCTCGGCGGCCGCCGCGCAGGCGGCGACGTCGGCGGTGTTGGGCGTGAGCTTCACGATCAGCGGCTTGCCGGTGGCGGGGCGCACCACGCGCATGAAGGCCAGCAGCACGGCCGGGTCGGCGCCGATGTCCAGGCCGGTCTTGACGTTCGGGCAGGAGACGTTGAGCTCGATCGCCGCGACCTCGTCGCGCTCGGCGACGGCCGCGACGAGGTCGCGCACCTCCTCCCCCGTGTTGCCCATCACGTTGGTGATGAGCGGCACCGGCAGGCGCGCCAGCTCGGGCAGGTCGACCGCCAGATAGTTCGCCAAGCCCTTGTTGGGCAGGCCGATCGAGTTGACCATGCCGGCCGCCGTCTCCCACAGCCGGGGCGGCGGGTTGCCGTCGCGCGGCTGGGCGGTGATCGTCTTGGACACGAATGCGCTGAACGGGAAGGCCCCGTCGAGCGCGTCCCCGAACACGCGGCGCGCGGCGATGGCGTCGAACGTGCCGGAGCCGTTGATGATCGGGTGGGCCAGCTCCAGGCCACAGAAGGAGACCGTCATGACGGGGCGTTCCCGTGGGCGGCGGCCAGGGCGCCGGGCGGCAGCTGCTCGCCGGCGAAGACGGGGCCGTCGACGCAGACGCGGGCGTAGCCGCCGGTCGCCAGCGGCACGACGCAGCCGAAGCAGGCGCCGTAGCCGCAGGCCATGCCGGACTCCAGCGCCAGCTGGGACGGCACCTGGCGCTCGGCGCACCGGGCGCGGACCGCCTCGAGCATCCCGGGAGGCCCGCAGGTGTAGACGACCGCGTGCGGGTCGCCGTCCAGGGACGCGTCCAGGAGCTGGGTGACCAGGCCGTGATGGCCGACGCTGCCGTCGTCGGTGGCCACCGCGGCGTCGTCGAGCAGCCCGGCGCCGGCGGCGTGCGGCGCGTCGCGGAAGCCGAGCAGCACCTCGG
>CAZXNX010000366.1:0-2965 GCA_964642225.1 uncultured Solirubrobacteraceae bacterium
GTGCTGATGTCCACCTTCCAGACGCCGTTCGGGTTCTCGCCCCGGAACGCGCCCAGAGGCTCCAGCGGGCTGAACTTCGGGGGGCCGGCCGAGTTCGGGAAGATCGGGGAGGCGGGTCCGGAATCCTCGCCGAATCCCCCCGTGATCGACTCCGAGGCCGTATCGGTGAAGGTCAGGTTGCTGAAGAGGAAGTCGTCCCCGGCGGGGGCCGGCCCGCCCCAGTTCGCGCTCTTGCCGAAGCTGTGCAGGGTCACCTGGGTGCCGGAGGGCGAGGTGAGGAAGATGTACGAGCGCCCGTCCAGCTCAGGGGAATCGATGTTGACGTCCAGCGAATCGAGCACCGTGTCGGCGCCGGAGATCGTCAGGGACTGGCTCACGTGTCCTTGGGCGGAGGTGATGGGACCCGAGTCCACGGCGGCCTTCTTGCGCACCGGCACCTCGTTGAACGTGGTGAGCTTCAGCGAGAACCCCTTCAGCACCGCCGGGGTGACCAGGAAGCCACTGTTGTCGAACGCCCGCAGGGACCAGACGCCCCGCGGGTTGATGCCCACCAGCCGGGAGAGCGGCTGGATCGGCGCCACAGGGGTGATGGGGCCCGAACTGGGGTACGGCTTCTCCCCGTCCCAGATGGAACCGGGAGCGCCGAGCTTGGTGGCGGCGTCCGTGAACAGCGCGCCGTCATAGGCCGTGGAGTTGGGGGAGCTCGCCGGCCCCGAGTCGCGGGTCAGCCAGACGGTCTGACCGGTGGGAGCGACGAGCTGCAGTCGCATGGCGTCGACGAAGCCGCCCCGGATGCGGGTCAGGACCTGCACGTCGTGGAGGTAGGTGCCGACGGTGCTGTTGCTGTTGACGTCGAGGGCAAGGCTCGTCCAGCCGTTGGTGGTCGCGTCGAACGTGCCGTTCCTGATCACCTGCCCGTTCCCGGTCGCGGTCCCGGTCCACGTCGAGGTCGCCGGCGTGCACAGCCGCGGCGCCTTGGGAGGGCCGAGCGTCGCCGCCGTCACGATGTCGATCGACCACCCGTTGAGCTTGTTGGTGCCCTGCTCGGGTGATCTCGCATAGCTGACGGTCAGCGTCCAGTCGCCGTTGGGGTTCTCCCCCCGGAACGCGCCGAGCGGCTCGATCGGTGCCACCTGGGCTGACTGAAACGCGGTTGCGGTGCTCGTCGCCAGGAGGACGTCGGACGTGTCGTCGAAGGTCGTGTTGTCGTACGGGTTGACGGCACCCGACCCGTGGAGATTGTCGTCGACGAGCTGCACCGTGCGGCCGCCCGGACTCGTCAGCGTGATGTTCATCGCGCCGCGGGCGGCGCTCTGGATCCGGGTGGTGAGGTCCATATTCCACACCGAGCCCACGGGCACACCCGAGACGTTGATCGTGCTCGTGACCGGTGTCGCGCTGAGGGTCTTGGCCACGCCGGTCACGCTCGCGCTGCGCGTGACCAGGGTCGGCGCCTCCGCCAGGCCGGCGAGGTCCAGCGACCAGCCCTTGAGCACGCCGTCGTCGTCGCCCGCGGTCCCGTCGGTGACCTTCAGCTGCCACTCGCCGTTCGGGTTCTCGCCCAGGAACCTGCTGAGCGGCTGCAGGGGCGAGAGGGCGGGCTTGGCGACGCTGCCGCCATACGTCGTGCGCGCCACCGGGACGCCGGCGGCGTCGGACCACCGGGTGGCCGAGAACGCGTCGGCGCTGTCGGAGAGACCTCCCTGCTCCTGCGACAGATAGACGGAGGTGCCCTGCGGGGAGGTCAGGACGACCGTCAGGTCCCTGGGGTAGCTGTGGAAGAGCTTCGTGAAGACCTGGACGTCGGACAGGTACGTCGGAGCACCGGAGACCACCAGCTTCGAGATGAGCGGGCCCTGCCCGGCGGCCGGAACGGTCTCGGTGGCCGTGCTGGACGCCGTCGTGGTGGTCTGTGTGGACCCGGGCGGCGCGGTCGGCACGCCCGCGGAGGCGCTCGTCGCAGCGACGGCCGCAAGCAGCATCACCGCAATCAGCAGTGCACCAGCGCGCGCCCCCGACGCGGACAAGAAAGAGCGGATCCCCATACCGAACACCGCACGGTACAGATACGAACACACGCAGGAGCATTGTGGCGCGTAGCCACCCCTGTGCGTGGAAATCAGTCGGCGTCGGCGCTCGCGCTCACGCGGAAGCGCACGGTGCTCTCGGGCGCGGCGGGCAGGGCGACGAAGTGCGTGTGCAGGTGCGCGACGCTGCCGCCGTTGAAGCGCATGTCGCCGCTGCGCTCGACGGTGGCGACCGCGACGGGGTCGAGCTGCGCCTTGAGCATCCGGCGGATGGCCCACAGCTCGGCGCCCGCCTCGTCCGGCAGCTCGTCGAAGGACGAGACGTGCCGGTGCGGCACGATGAGGTAGTGGGCGACGGTGCCCGCGTACGGGTAGTCGTTGCGGGTGACGTACCAGTGCTCGCCGCGGTGCTCGATCGGCTCGCGGTGGTACCGCTCGACGTGCTCGGGACAGAAGATGCACACCCCGGACGCCTCGAGCTCCTCCATGTACCGCAGCTGCTCGGCGCTGCGGGCGGCGGGCAGGTGGTAGAGGGGATCAGTCGATGCGTTCATAGGTCCGGATCGTGAAGGCGTGGCCGTTCTCGACGGTGCGCTCGCCCGTGTGGGCGACCCGCCACTCGACCGGGTCGAGCGCCGGGAAGTACGCGTCGCCTTCCACCGTCTCCTCGATCTCGGTGGCGTGCACGCGATCGGCGTCGGCGAGCGTCTCGGCGTAGGTGGCGCCGCCGCCGATGACGAAGCAGTCGTGGCGGCACGCCTCCAGCGCCGAGTCGAGGGTGGCGAAGACCTCCGCTCCGGGGGCGCGGTAGACCGGGTCGCGGCTGAGCACCAGGTTGCGCCGCTGCGGCAGCGGCCGGAAGCGCTCGGGGATCGAGTCGAAGGTGCGGCGCCCCATGAGGACGGTGTGCCCCGTCGTCAGCTCGCGGAAGTGGCGCA
>CAZXNX010000367.1:0-2964 GCA_964642225.1 uncultured Solirubrobacteraceae bacterium
CGGCGATCCCTCCAACTGGTGGGGCCCCAATCCCGCGGCGCTGAGCGGGATGCTCAAGCACGAGGGCTTCTCCAGCGTCGAGGTGTTCAAGGACGGCCGCGCCCGGCGCACCGTCCGCTCGGCCTACCGGCGGCTGAAGGGCGATCCGTTCCCCGCCCAGGCCGGCCGGATCGTCGCGCACGCCCGGCGCTGACGCGTTGCGCGCTCAGGCGCGGGTGGCGCTGCGGGCCGGGTGGGCCATGAGGTGCGCCGCCGCGGCCACGGCCGAGGACACGGCCGCGTCGACGCCGCTGGGGCGCCCGAGGCCGAACCCGTCGCCGCCGGCCATCACCGTGGGGCCGTCGCCGGGGAGGGCGACGAACGAGGCCGGGACGGGATGCGACGGGGTGGCGTAGCGCCACCGCTTGACCTGCGAGGCGCGCACCTGGCCGCCGGCCGGGAGCCAGGGGCTGCCGGCCAGGTCCTTCCGGACGGCCGCGAGCACCTCGTCGGGCGCGGCGTCCCACAGCCGCTCGCTGGCCGGCGGGTGCAGGCGCAGGGAGAGCGCGGAGGTGGTGGCGTCGAGCTTGGAGCTCTCGCTCACCACCCGGGAGACCGTGTCGCCGGACAGGGAGGCGGTCGCCGCCGGCGCCGCGTACCCGTCGTCGAGGGCGAGCAGGACGACGAGGGCGCGCTCGTAGCGCTCGTCGTCGTGGCAGTCGTCGGGCAGGTGCTCGCGCAGCGCCGGGGCCAGGGCCAGGGTCTGGGGCAGCGGGCAGGTGAGGAGGACGTGGGCGGCGTCGATGGCCGTGCCGTCGTCGAGGGCGACCCGCGCGACGTCGCCGGACCGCTCCACGGAGGCGACGTGCCGCGAGAGCCGCACGTCGAGCCCGTCGGCGGCCCAGTGCTTGCCGATCGCCGACATGCCGAGCGGGGCGGCCCAGGTCGGCGCCGACGCGTACGGCGGCCAGCGGTCAACCAGCCCGTCGCGCTCCAGCTGGGCGACCAGCGAGCGGCTCGCGGCGGTGCCCGGGGCCAGCGTGCTGAGCCCATGGTCGAAGCGGGCGCCGTCCAGGCGCCGCGTGGCCAGCCGGCCTCCGGGGGAGCGGCCCTTGTCGAGCAGCAGCACCTCGCGCCCGTGGCGCTGCAGGATGCGGGCGGCGGTCAGGCCGGTGAGGCCGGCGCCCACGACGAGCACCTCGGTGGAGGTGCCGGCGGCGGGGGCCGGGTCGGCGGTGGTGGGGTCGGGCAGGAGCGTGCTCATGGCGTCCCCCGGCATACGGAGCAGCGCGCCCGAGCGTTCACGCGCCCGGCGGCGGCGCGCTACAGGTGCGGGACGGCCTGCACGACGAGCACCACGACGATGATGGCCAGCGTGACGAGCACGGCCTCCTGGCCGTGGCGCTCCAGCCAGGCGTGGGCCCGCTGCAGGTACGGCGTGGCCCGCTCGCCCAGGATGAGGTCGGCCAGCACCGGCGCGATCATCGTGCTGCTCGCCACCAGGGTGAAGAGGGCGACGCAGACGGCGGCGGGCAGGAGCCCGGGCGACGCGTCGGCGAGCTTGGCGCCCGCGGCGACGGTGAGCGCGCCGTCCTTGAGGTTGAACACGATCAGCGCGATGCCGATGAGGAAGGCGCGGCCGGGGCCGCCGCCCTCCAGGACGCGCATGAACCGCGGCGGGCGCGGCGGCTCCCCGGCGCGGGGGCGCCGGCGCCAGTCCATCGCGATGATCACCACGATCGCCGCGGCGAGCACGAGCTGGCCGATCGCGACGCCGCGCCCGTCCTCGGACGGCGCCGACAGGCCGAGCAGGGCGACCACGGAGCTGACCAAGGCCAGCGCGAGCGCCCAGCCGCCCAGGAGGCCCTGCGCGTTGCCGCGTCCCTCGCCGGTGACGAGCATGAAGACGATGGCGAGGATGGGAACCGGGCTGACGGCGATCGCCACCGCGAGCGGGAGCATCTCGCTGAGCGCGTTCCCCATCGGGGGGACAATACGAGCACCGCCCGTTTCGGGTCCGTCGGGGTGGGCGTTACGCTGGAACCCATGAGGTGGCCCCTGCTCGACTCCGTGCCCGAGGAGGAGGTCACGCGCCTGCTCAGCATCGCGCGGCGCCGCACCTTCGCCCGCGGGGAGGTCGTCTTCCACGAGCAGGACCCGGCCGACACGCTGCACCTGATCGTCAAGGGCCGCCTCGTCGTCCGCGTGGCCACCCCGCTGGGGGACACGGCGATCCTGGCGATCCTCGGCCCCGGCGAGATGTTCGGCGAGCTGGCCCTGCTGGAGGGCGACGACGCCCGGCGCAGCGCGACCGTCGCCACGCTGGAGCCGGCCGAGACGCGGTCGGTGCATCGCATCGACTTCGAGCGACTGCGCGCCCAGCACCCCGAGACGGCCCAGATCCTCATCGCGATCCTCTCCGACCAGGTCCGCCGGCTCTCGCGGCACCTCGTCGAGGCGCTCTACGTGTCGGCGGAGAAGCGCGTGCTGCGGCGGCTCGTGGAGGTCGCCGCGCTGTGGGACGCCACCGAGGAGGGGACGGTTGTCCCGCTCACCCAGGAGGACCTGGCCGAGCTGGCCGGCACGTCGCGGGCCACCGTCAACCGGGTGCTGCGCGAGGAGGAGGGCCGCGGCAACGTGCGGCTGGGCCGGGGCCGCACCGTCGTGCTGGACGCCGAGGCGCTCACCCGCCGCGGCCGCTGATCAGCGCGTGAGCGTGCGGTAGCTCTGGCCGGCGCTGACCAGCACGCTGCGGTGGCGGACCTTGTCGCGCACGCGGACCTTGCCCTGGCGCACGGTCACGCGGGTGCCGTCGCACAGGTTGGTGGTGAGCCAGTCGGTGCCGATGGCCGAGGCCGACGTCGATCCGGTGGAGGTGCGCCAGTGGCCGCCCTTCTCCTTCACCCACACGCGGCGCGGCCTGCGGGTGCGCTTGCGGCGGGCCGCCGACGCCTCGCCCGGGCGGGCGGCGGGCGAGCGCCGGGC
>CAZXNX010000368.1:0-2951 GCA_964642225.1 uncultured Solirubrobacteraceae bacterium
TGCGGCAGGCGCGGATCTTCTTGAACTGCCCGCCGACGTCCTTGCCGGGCTTGACGGTCACGTTGCCGCCGATGAGCAGCGCCGAGACCAGGCGCTTGCTGAGCTTCTTGCCGTCGACCTGCTTGGCGAGCATGTCCTTGAGCACGAAGGCGCCCTGGGAGTGGCCGACGAAGACGATCCCGCGGCCCTTGTTGTCGTGTTTGAGGTAGTCCTTGAACGCGGACAGCACGTCGGCCGGGCCGAGCTTGGACTCGGCCGCCGTGGGGGTGACCGAGCCGCCGATGCCGATCCCGGCGAGCGTGAGCTGGCGGTAGACCGGCGCGTAGACGCGGCACAGCGGCGTGAAGCGCGACGCCTGCTGGATGGCGATCGCCGTGATCTCGGGGTCGATGTTGCGGTTGGCGATGGCCGTGGGCTGGCCACTCACCGTCGGGTAGACGTAGAAGCAGTCGATCGGCGGCGTCTTCTTCGGCGCGGGGCTCGTCTCGACGCTGGTGGTGCCGTCGGCCTTGATGACCGTCGAGGTGCGGTCCGTGTCGCACGGGTTGTTCTTCATCCCCGGCTTGCACAGCCAGACGGTCTTGGCGCCGGCGGACGACGCCCCGACGGCGGCCAGCAGGCACGCGACCAGCAGCGTGGCGACGACGACGGAGCCCCTGCTCCGCGCGAAGGTGGAAACGACCGACATGAATGCTCTCCCTGGGTGGACCGGCGGGACTGTACTGCGGGCGGGACGGCGGCGTGCCGTTTGCGCCGGGACGCCCCGCGCTACGCGTCGTCCTCGGCAGCGGCCTTGGGCTTCGGCTTGGCCTTCGCCTTGGGCTTGGCCGGCGCCTTCTCCTTGGGCTCGGCCTTGGCCTTGGGCTCCGCCTTGGCCTTCTTCTCGGGCTTGGGGGCGACCGTCACGGCGTGCTCGACGAGGAAGTCGATCGCCGCGCGCTGGGCGATGTCGTCGCGCAGGTCGTCCAGCCGGCCCGCCTGCTCCAGGCGCTTTCGCAGGTCCTCGGGCGTCCCGTTCTCGCGGGCCGAGGCCTCGGTGAGCGCGTCGAGGATGTCGCCCTCGGTCGCCTCGATGGACTCGGCCTCGACGACCGCGGCGATGACCGCCTCGCGGCGCAGGGCCTGCTCGGCGTCCGGGCGGGCCTCGGCGATGATCTCGGCCTCCTCGCGGCCGGACATCTGCAGGTAGAGCTCCTTGGTGATGCCCTGGTGGGAGAGCGAGTGGATCATCCGCTCCCACAGCTCCTTGGCGCGGGCGTCGATGAGCGCGTCCGGCACCTCGACGGTCGCCTCGGCGGCGACGGCGTCCAGGACGGCCTCGCGGTGCTCGCCCTCGATGCGCTCGGCGTCGGACTCCTTCATGCGCGTGGCGATGTCCTCGCGCAGCTCGTCGAGGGTGTCGAAGCCGGCCGCGTCGGAGGCGAAGTCGTCGTCCAGCTCGGGGAGCTGCTTCTCGCGCACGTCCTTGACGGTGATCTCGAACTGCGCGTCCTGCCCCGCCAGATGCTCGGCCTGGTAGTCGTCCGGGAACGTGACGGTGATCGTGCGCTCGTCGCCGGCGTTCATGCCGACGAGTTGCTCCTCGAAGCCGGGGATGAGCCGGCCGGAGCCCAGCTCGATCATCTGGTCGCGGCCCTCGCCGCCCTCGAAGGGCACGTCGTCGATCGAGCCGAGGAAGTCCATGACGAGGTGGTCGCCCTCGGCGGCCCCCCGCTCGACGGGCTCGAGCTTGGCCTGGCGCTCGCGCAGGGCCTCGACCTCGGTGTCGATGTCCTCGTCGCGGGCCGCGGCCTCGCGGCGCTCGACCTTGACGCCCTTGTAGGTGCCAAGGGTGGCCACGGGGCGCACGCCGATCTCGATGCTGAACTTCAGCGGCTCGCCCTCGGCGGGCAGGTCGCCCAGGTCGATGTCGGGGTCGCCGACGGTGACGATGTCCGCCGCGTCGATGGCCTGCGCGTACCAGCGGCCGAGCGCGGTGCGGACCGCCTCGTCCAGCACGGTGAGGCGGCCGACCCGCTGGATGACGATCGGCGGGGGGACCTTCCCCTTGCGGAAGCCGGGCATCTTCAGGTCGCGGCCCAGCGAGCGGGCGGCGGCGTTGATGCGGGACTCGACCTCGGAGGCGTGGACCTCGGCATCCACGCGGACGCGGGATTCGGGGAGTTCGGTAACGGTGGCGGTGACGTCAGACATGGACCGGCAACTGTAGCTTGGCGTTGTGCCCTCCCGCCCTCTCACCCCGGCCGAGCGCGTCCGCGCCCGCCTGGTGACCGGCCCTGCGGGACACCTGTACGCGGGTCTGGCGGACTGGGTCACGCTCGCCGGCCGGGTGGCGTGGGCGAAGGTCCGCGGACGCCCCCTCTGGTAGGAACGCTCCGTCGCCGAGGGCGCCGGTCAGTCGATCAGGGCGAAGATCGGCCAGTGATCGGCCACGCCCTTGAGCGGATGCCCGCCCCGGTACTCGAACGACAGGCCCGACCCCACCACCGTGCCGTAGGTGGTGCCGGACGCCAGCACCTCTCCGGCCTGGGCCAGCGCGGCCACCCGCGCCGCCACGTGCACGGCCATCCCCCCGACGTCCTCCCCGATGATCTCGCACTCCCCCGTGTGCAGCCCCGCCCGGACCGGCAGGCCCAGGTCGTTGGTGGCCTGCACGATGGCGCGTGCGCACCGGACCCCGCGGGAGGGGGCGCCGTCGAACACGACGAGGAAGGCGTCGCCGATCGTCTTGATCTCGGCTCCGTCGAAGCGCTCGATCTCCCGGCGCACCGCCAGGTCGTGGGCGTGGAGCAGGTCGCGCCAGCGCTTGTCGCCGATGTCCGCGGCCCGGCCGGTGGCGTCGACGATGTCCGTGAAGAGCACGGTGAGCAGCGCCCGCTCGCGCTCGGACCCCCGGCGGCCGCCGGTGACGAACTGCTCGATCTCCCCCATGATCGCCTCGCTGTCGCCCG
>CAZXNX010000369.1:0-2932 GCA_964642225.1 uncultured Solirubrobacteraceae bacterium
AGCGGGCCTCACACCCGGCTGGTGGCGCGGCGCCGCTCGGCCGCCCGGCGCCGCTCGGTCATCTCCACGTACTGCTTGAGGAGCACCACGGAGCGGCGGGTGTTGTCGGCGATGTAGCGCGAGCCGACCCGCTCGGCGACCCAGCCGGCCAGCCCCGCGCCGGCGACGCCGCCCGCGAAGCGCAGCTCCACGTGGGTGCGGCCCGGGACCCGCTCGCGCAGCCGCCAGCGGCCGCGCTGGTCGATGCCGGTGACCGAGGTCCACGCCATGTCGCGGCCCGGGTCCCACTCGACGATCTCGATCAGGCCGCCGATCTCCGCCGACCCCACCTTCATCCGCACGCGGTAGCGCGAGCCCAGGCCGGCGGGGCCCTCGCCCTGCGGCTCCCACAGGGTGGTGCCGTGCAGGACGTACATGACCTGCACGGGGTCGGTGATGACGTCCCACACCGCGCGGGCCGGGGCGACGATCTCGGTGGTGGCCCGGATCCTCATCCGACGATGGGCAGCCGGCGCTCGGCCGACAGGCGGTCGAGGGTCGCCTGCATGTCCCCGACGACGTGGTCGTAGACGACGTCCAGGTCGGGGTCGGGGCCGAACGTCTGCGCCAGGTCGATGGCCGGGAGCACCTGGATGGTGATCTTGGCGGGCAGCGGCACGCGCGGGAGGAAGTCGCCGACGTTGATGCCCCACGGCACCGACAGCGAGATGGGCAGCACCTTCAGGCGCAGGAAGCGGTCCAGGCCCAGGGCGTGGGAGAGGCCCTCGCCGCGGGAGAGGAAGAGGGAGGTCTCCTGGCCGCCGATCGACACCACCGGCACGATCGGGACGCCGAGGTCCAGGGCCAGCCGCAGGAAGCCCTTGCGGCGGTCGAAGTCGACGGTGCCCGACTCCCAGGTCGGGCGGTGGACCTCATAGTCACCGCCGGGGTAGACGAGCACGGCGGCCCCGCCCTCCAGCGCGCGGCGGGCGTTCTCATGGCTCGCCGCCACGGTGCCCATGCGCCGCAGGAAGCCCAGGCCGGGCGCCGACAGCACCATGTTGTGCGCGAGCTGGTGGAAGCGCCGTTCGACGCCGAAGTAGGAGCAGAACGCGACGGTGAAGACGCCGGAGTCCGGGGTCAGGTTGCCGCCGGAGTGGTTGCCCACGAGGAGCACCGGCCCCTCCGCGGGGATGTGCTCCAGGCCGCGCACCTCGCCGCGGAACCACAGGCTGGACATGAGCCACAGCGAGGGGAGGAGGTCGCGGATGTAGTCGGGGTCGCGCTCGTCGAGGTCGGCCTCGGGCACCCGGCTGGAGAGCACACGGCCCAGCTCGGCCACGATGCGCTCGAAGGGCGACAGCTGGCGCGGCTCGAACTGGTCGCTCTCGTGGGGCGGCTGGGGAGCGGGCGCCGCGGGATCGGGCGCGTCCGGGACGGCGGCCACGGGCGCCGCGGCGGGGACGCGGCCGGGGTGATGGCCGTTCCCGTTGGCCGGGGCGGTGGAGGTCGGTGCGTCGGGCATGTCCATCCCACTCTACCCGGGGGCGGCCCATCGGACCCGGTGTCCAGGGGGATCAAATATGGTCCTGCGGGTGCGCGAGATCCGCCTTCACGACACCCGCCGCGGCGCGGTCGTCCCCCTGGAGCCGCGCGACCCCGGGCGGGTGTCGATCTACGCCTGCGGGCCGACCGTCTACAACCGCATCCACGTCGGCAACGCCCGGCCGTTCGTCGTCTACTCGCTGCTGAAGCGGTTCCTGGAGCACGAGGGATACGACGTGACGTTCGTGGCCAACGTCACCGACGTCAACGACAAGATCTACGACGCCGCCCGGCCGCTCGGTGTGCCGAGCGCACAGCTGGCGCAGGAGATGACCGCCGCCTACGTGGCCGACACCGACCTCCTGGAGGTCGGGCGCCCGGACCACGAGCCGCTGGCCAGCGGGACCATCGGGCCGATCGTCGAGCTCATCCAGACGCTGATCGACCGCGGGGCGGCCTACGCGGTGGAGGGCGACGTGTACTTCCGGGTGCGCGCCGATCCCGGGTACGGCGAGCTGTCGCACCGCGCGCTGGACGACATGAACCAGGGCGAGGACGACCTGGACCCGCCCGGGCGCTCCCTCAAGGAGGACCCGCTCGACTTCGCGCTGTGGAAGGCGCACAAGGAGGGCGAGGACACCGCCTGGGACACGCCCTGGGGCCGCGGCCGTCCGGGCTGGCACATCGAGTGCTCGGCGATGGCCGAGGACCTCCTGGGCGTGGACTTCGACATCCACGGCGGCGGCAGCGACCTCGTCTTCCCCCACCACGAGAACGAGGCGGCCCAGACCCGCGCCGCCCGCGGGCAGGAGCTCGCCAGGATCTGGATGCACAACGGGATGCTGCAGATCGGCGAGAAGGACGGCGAGAAGCTGGTGAAGATGGCCAAGTCCGTCGGCAACGTCGCGCTGCTGCACGACGTCGTCGCCGACGTGGGCCGCGACGCCCTGCTCATGCTCTTCGCCAGCGGGCACTACCGCGGCCCGCTGTCCTTCACCGACGCCTCGCTGGCCGACGCGACGGCGCGGGTGCGCCGGATCCGCGAGACGGCCCGCCGCCTGGTCCCCGGGCCGTCCCCCGAGGACATGGCGCCCCTGAAGGAGCGGTTCTTCGCAGCGCTGGCCGACGACTTCAACACCGCCGCGGCGCTGGCCGCGCTGGCCGACTGGGTGCGCGAGGCCAACCGGCGCGGCAGTGGCGTGGGGGACGGGGACCTGCGCGAGATGCTGGCCGTGCTGGCACTGGAGAACCTGCTCGACGCCCCGGACGCGGGCGACGCGGGTGCGCTGCAGGCCGCACAGGCCCTGCTGGACGCCCGGCAGGAGGCGCGCGCCGCCAGGGACTTCGCCGAGGCCGACCGGCTGCGCGACGAGCTGACCGCCCTGGGGTGGTCGGTGCGTGACGGCGC
>CAZXNX010000370.1:0-2915 GCA_964642225.1 uncultured Solirubrobacteraceae bacterium
GGCATCCTCAACGCCTACGACCACTTCACCATCCCGGCGATCGCCCCGCTGGTGTGGAACCTGGTGATCATCGGGCTGCTGATCGCGCTCAAGCCGCAGTTCGAGGGCCAGGACCAGATCTACGCCTACGCGATCGGCGTGCTGGTCGCCACCGTCGTGCAGCTCGGCATGTCCGTGCCGATGCTGCGGCGGGTCGGCTTCCACTTCAGCCCCCGGCTGCAGCTGCGCGACCCCCGCATCAAGCAGGTCTTCGTGCTGATGCTCCCGGTGACGATCGCGCTGGGGATCATCAACTTCGACCTGCTCATCAACTCCACGCTGGGCACGCTGGTGAGCAAGTCGGCGCCGCGGGCCATCGACAGCGCCTTCCGGATCTACATGCTCCCGCAGGGCATGTTCTCGGTGGCCGTCGCGACCGTGCTGTTCCCGGCCCTGGCCCGCCTGGCCTCGCGCAAGGACTTCGACGGGCTGCGCGCGATGCTCGCCACCGGCACCCGCCAGATCTTCTTCCTGCTCATCCCGGCGGCGGCCTTCACCATCGTGCTCGCCACGCCGATCGTGCAGCTCGTGTTCCAGCGCGGGGCGTTCGGTCCCAAGTCGACGGAGGAGGTGTCCACCGCGCTCTTCTGGTTCAGCTTCAGCCTGCCCTTCGCCGGGGTCAACCTGCTGCTCACCCGCGCCTTCTTCAGCGTGCAACGGCCCTGGTACCCGACGGCGCTGGCCGCGCTCAGCATGGTGGTCAACCTCATCGTCAGCTTCGCGCTCTACCAGCCGCTGGGCATCGCGGGCATCGTCATCGGCACGGTCGCCTCGAGCTTCATCATGACCGTGCAGCAGTTCGTCGGCCTGCGGCGGCTGCTGGACGGCCGCCTGGACGTGGCGCGCACCCTCAACGCCACCATCCGCATCACCATCGCGTCCGCCGCGCTGGGCGCCGTCTCGTGGCTGACGTGGGACCTGCTGCACAAGGCGCTCGGCGAGTCGCTGCCCGCCCAGATCGCGTCGGTGGGCCTGGCCGCCGTGACCGGCCTGATCGTCTACATCTTCGCCGCCCGCCTGCTGCGCATCGAGGAGATCCGCCAGATCGAGGGCATCATCCGCAGCCGCCGCGGCCGCGGCGCGCCGGCCTGATCCGGGGCACGGACCGGTCGCAACGCACCGCTCCGTACCCTGTAGTGCCGCATGGCCGACCAGGAACACATCCGCAACTTCTGCATCATCGCCCACATCGACCACGGCAAGTCGACGCTGGCCGACCGGATCCTGGACATCACCAACACGGTCGATCCCCGGCTCATGAAGGCGCAGATGCTCGACTCCATGGATCTGGAGCGCGAGCGCGGGATCACCATCAAGTCCCAGGCCGTGCGCGTGTTCTACGAGGCCAAGAACGGCGAGACCTACCAGCTGCACCTCATCGACACGCCCGGGCACGTGGACTTCTCCTACGAGGTCTCGCGGTCGCTGGAGGCGTGCGAGGGCGCGCTGCTCGTGGTCGACGCCAGCCAGGGCGTCGAGGCCCAGACGCTGGCCAACACCTACCTGGCGGTCGACGCGGGGCTGGAGCTCATCCACTGCCTCAACAAGATCGACCTCCCCGGCGCCGAGCCCGAGCGGGTCGGCCAGGAGGTCTCCGAGCTGCTGGGGGAGCCGGCCGACGCGATCAAGCGCATCAGCGGCAAGACCGGCGAGGGCGTCGCCGAGGTGCTCGAGGAGCTCATCGCCAAGGTCCCGCCGCCCAGCGGCGACCCGGACGCGCCGCCCCGGGCCCTCATCTTCGACTCCGAGTTCGACCAGTACCGCGGCGTGGTGGCCTACATCCGGGTGGTGGACGGCGTCCTCACCAAGGGCGACGCGATCCGCGCGATGCAGGCCGGCACCGAGGCGGAGGTCGACGACATCGGCTTCTTCAGCCCCGGCATGACCCCGGTCGGCGCGCTGCACCCCGGCGAGGTGGGCTACCTCATCACCGGGATCAAGGACGTGACGCTCCTGCGCGTCGGCGACACCATCACGACGCGCCGCAACGGCGCGACCGAGGCGCTGCCGGGCTACAAGGACGTCAAGCCGATGGTGTTCTGCGGGCTCTTCCCGATCGACTCCGACGACTACGGCGACCTGCGCGACGCGCTGGAGAAGTTCTCCCTCAACGACGCGGCGCTGACCTGGGAGCCGGAGACCTCCGACGCCCTGGGCTTCGGCTTCCGGTGCGGGTTCCTGGGCCTGCTGCACATGGACATCGTCCGCGAGCGGCTGTCGCGGGAGTACGGCATGGACCTGCTGGCCACGATGCCCTCCGTCGAGTTCGAGGTCACCATGACCAACGGCGACGAGCTGGAGATCCACAACCCGTCGGACATGCCCGACCCGGCCCGCATCGACGAGATCCGCGAGCCCTTCATCCGCGCCTCGATCCTCACGCCCAAGGAGTACGTCGGGCCGATCATGGAGCTGTGCCAGGAACGGCGGGGCGAGCACGCCGGCATGCACTACCTGAGCGCCGACCGCGTGCAGCTGGAGTACGACCTGCCGCTGGTGGAGATCGTCATGGACTTCTTCGACCAGCTCAAGTCGCGCACCCGCGGCTACGCCTCGCTGGACTACGAGATCACCGGCATGAAGGCCTCCGACCTGGTCCGGCTCGACGTGCTGCTGGCGGGCGACCCGGTCGACGCGCTGTCGATGCTCGTGCACCGTGACAAAGCGCAGTCGATGGGCCGCACCCTCACCGAGAAGCTGCGGGAGAAGATCCCGCGCCAGCAGTTCGACGTGCCCATCCAGGCGGCGATCGGCTCCCACGTGGTGGCCCGCGAGACCGTCAAGGCCTTCCGCAAGGACGTCATCGCCGGCTGTTACGGCGGCGACATCTCCCGCAAGCGCAAGCTGCTGGAGAAGCAGAAGGAGGGCAAGAAGCG
>CAZXNX010000371.1:0-2914 GCA_964642225.1 uncultured Solirubrobacteraceae bacterium
CGCCGTGGCGCTCTACGGCACGCTCGTGGAGCGGCGCGACGGCCATGTGGCCGTACTGCTGCTGTTCCTCGTCGGCGGGGTCGGCGGCGCGGCCGCCGGCCTGGCCCTGGAGCCCGGCATCGTGGTGTGCGGCGCCAACGGCGCGGCGCTGGCGCTGCTCAGCGCCTGGGCGGTGCCGCCCCTGCTGGCCGTGCGCGCCGGGCACGGCGACGACGATGACGACCTCATCGGGACGTTCGTGTTCGGCATCGTGCTGATCGCGCTGACCTTCGTGGTGCCGGAGGCCGACCCGGTGGCCGGCGCGGTGGGGCTGCTCACCGGGTTCCTGGGCGGGCTGCTCCTCGTCCGCGTGCGCCGCTGAGCGATCGCGCCCCCGGCCGGCCGTCGCGGGGATCTAGACTCCCTCCCGTGCCCGACCGGACCTACACCGCCGAGCAGGTCGACGCCGCCGTGGCCCGGATGGGCGACGCCGAACGCATCGACCACGCCCGCGAGGTCGTCGTGCACGCCGCCCCGGGGCTGCAGCGGATCCTCGCCGAGGCGCTGCACCACGATCAGTACTTCGAGGAGGCCCACGACCAGCACATCCGCTCGGTGGCCGGGGTCCCCGACGAACAGGAGCGCCTGCGCCAGCTCCGCACGCTGGTGGCCGAGGAGGTGCGGCTGGGCATGCTCGTGGGCGTGGCCGTCGGCTTCCAGCTCGCCCACGAGCTGCAGGAGGGCGACGGGCCCGCCCCATCCACCACCCCCGACCAGGAGCATCCCTAGCCATGGAGATCCGGTACCTCGGCCACTCGGCCGTCCAGCTCGTCGACGGTGACGTCAGCGTCCTCATCGATCCCTTCCTGACCGGCAACCCCAAGGCGACGGTCGACGCCGGGGACCTTGAGGCGACGAGCATCCTGCTCACCCACGGCCACGCCGACCACATCGGCGACGCGGTGCCGATCGCGCTGCGCACCGGGGCGACCATCCAGGCGATCACCGAGATCGCCGGCGAGGTCGCCGAGGACGGCGCCAGCGCCATCGACACGAACATCGGCGGCACCGCCGCCTACGACTGGGGCTGGGCCCGCCTGGTGCCCGCCTTCCACACGTCGACGACGCCGAAGGGCACGATCACCCCGCCCGGCGGACTCGTGATCGGGTTCGGCGACACCGTCATCTACCACCTCGGCGACACGGCCCTCTTCAGCGACCTGGCCCTGCCGGGGCGCCGCCAGCCGATCGACATCGCGCTGATCCCGATCGGCGGCCACTACACGATGGATCGCCACGACGCCGTCGAAGCCGCCCGCTTCGTCGGCGCCAAGACGGTGATCCCCATCCACTACAACACGTTCCCGCCCATCGAGACGGACGCGCAGGCCTTCAAGGCCGACGTCGAGGGAGCCGGGATCGCCCAGGTCGTCGTCCTCGACCCGGGGGAGGTGCACACGATATGACCCACGCCTTCGTCCTCATCGAATGCGACCGCGAGGCGATGGCCCACCTCGGCGGCGCCCTGGCGGACATCGAGGGGGTGTCGGAGGCCTACTCGGTGGCCGGCGAGTGGGACTTCGTCGCGATCCTGCACATCCCCCGCCACGAGCAGCTCGCCGACATCGTCACCACCCGCATCGGCGGGCTGGAGGGCGTCGTGCGCACCCAGACGATGGTGGCGTTCGAGGTCTTCTCCCAGCACGACCTCGAAGCCCTGTTCTCCGTCGGTGAGTAGGGCTCCGCTCGCGCTGCTCGCGGCGGCGCTGCTGGCGCTGGCCTCCGGCTGCGGCTCCGGCGGTGAGACGGCGACCAGGACCGCCACCGTCGCCGTCACGCCGCCCACCACCTCCACGCAGACCGACGCGCTCGGCGTGGCCGAGCCCGAGATCATCACGACCACGACGCCGGCCACCACCGAGCCCGACGCCGGCGACGAGGAGGGCATCCGGGTGCCCGCCGACTTCACGCTGCAGGGCGGCGCGCTGACGCCGGCGCAGATCACGGTGCCGCCGCAGCTGCCGATCGCCGTGACGGTGCGGGCCACCGACGGCCAGGCCCACGAGCTCCTGTTCTCCACCGTCCCGCCCGTCACCGTGGACGTGCCGGCCGGCGCGCCCGGCACGGCGCGGATCCCCGGGCAGCGCAAGGGGACCTACACGGTCAACGTCGACGGCGGCCCGGCCCGCCCGGCGCTCGTGGCCGTCGACGACGCCGGTCCCTGAGCGATCGCCTACTGTCCAGCCCCGTGTCCTCGCTCGTGCAACCCGAGTTCGGCCCGTCCCTCCCGCAGGTGGCCGGCCGCCGCTGGCCGCGGGTGCGGCTGGCCCTCATCGTCCTGGGCGTGCTCGTGGCGGTCTGGGTGCTGGCGCGGGTGCTCGAGGATCCCGACTCCGGCCGCACCGTCGTCGTCGTCCGCGAGCCCGTCGCGTTCAACCTCCTGCGCGACAACCGGCTGCAGCAGATCGCCCCGCAGGGGCGTGAGGCGCTGCGCCTGCGCACCACGCCGTCGGTCTCCCGCGGCACCAAGGGCGTGCAGCGCTTCACGGTCACGCCGCTGACCCTCCCCGCCTTCGTGGGAGACGACCCCAACGCGGCGCTGGCGGTCCACGCCAGCCGCTCGGTCGCCGAGTTGCGGCGCGCGTTGCCGTGCTTCGTCCTGCGGGGCGAGGGCCGTACCCGGGTGAACCTGTACCCGGGCTACGTCATCACCTACGAGGCCCGGCGCACCGGGCCCTGCGGCGGCCCGCGCGAGGCCGGCAACCTCCTCTACGGCAAGCGCTTCTTCCTGTACCGCGACGTCCCGCGCCCCACCGAGGCCGTCCAGCTCGACCTGCAGGCGCCGTTCGTGCCGGTGTACGTCGGCTTCCCCGAGGCGGTCGGCGCCAACGGGCCGCTGAAGCTGCCGCTGCGGTCGTTCAACTTCGGGACCGAG
>CAZXNX010000372.1:0-2911 GCA_964642225.1 uncultured Solirubrobacteraceae bacterium
CGTGCTGATGACGCCCGACGGCAAGACCGTCGAGGCCGAGGCGGCGCACGGCACCGTCACGCGCCACTACCGCCAGCACCAGCAGGGCAAGCCCACGTCGACCAACCCGATCGCGTCGATCTTCGCCTGGACGCGCGGCCTGTCCGCCCGTGGGCGGATGGACGGCACCCCCGAGGTCACCGCCTTCGCCGAGACGCTCGAGCGGGTCTGCATCGAGACGGTGGAGAGCGGGAAGATGACCAAGGACCTGGCGCTGCTGATCGGACCCGACCAGCCGTTCCAGACGACGCAGGAGTTCCTCGCCTCCATCGACGAGAACTTGCAGCAGGCGATGGCCTAGGCCCCCGGCCTGTGCCACCGAAACCACGCACCCAGGAGATGAACCACTGATGTCCAAGACCGTCACCGTCACCGGCGCCGCCGGCCAGATCGGCTACGCCCTGCTGTTCCGCATCGCCTCCGGCCAGCTGCTTGGCCCGGACGAGAAGGTGCGCCTGCGCCTGCTGGAGATCGAGCCGGCCCTGAAGGCCGCCTACGGCACCGCGATGGAGCTCACCGACTGCGCCTTCCCGCTGCTGGAGGCCATCGAGATCACGGCCGACCCCAACGAGGCCTTCGACGGCGCCAACGTCGCGATGCTGGTGGGCGCCCGCCCCCGCACCAAGGGCATGGAGCGGGCCGACCTCCTCGAGGCCAACGGCGCGATCTTCAAGCCGCAGGGCGCGGCGATCAACGCCCACGCGGCCGACGACATCAAGGTGCTCGTCGTCGGCAACCCGGCCAACACCAACGCCCTCATCGCCCAGAGCCACGCCCCGGACGTGCCGGCCGAGCGCTTCACGGCGATGACGCGCCTGGACCAGAACCGTGCCTACGCGCAGCTGGCCAACAAGCTGGCGATCCCGATCACCGACATCGAGAACCTCGTCGTGTGGGGCAACCACTCGCCGTCGATGTTCCCCGACCTGTTCAACGCGACGATCAACGGCCAGAAGGCCGTCGACGTCGTGGACGACATGGCCTGGTACGAGGACGAGTACCTGCCGCGCGTCGGCAAGCGCGGCGCCGAGGTCATCGACGCCCGCGGCGCCTCGTCCGCGGCCAGCGCGGCGAACGCGGCCATCGACCACATCCACGACTGGTCGCTCGGCGCCGAGGGCCTCGTCTCCATGGCGGTCCCGTCCGGCGGCCAGTACGGCGTGCCCGAGGGGATCATCTCCAGCTTCCCGGTCCGCGTGACCGGCGACGGCACCTACGAGATCGTCGAGGGCCTCGAGGTCGGCGAGTTCGCCCAGAGCAAGATCGACATCACGGTCGCCGAGCTGGTCGGCGAGCGCGACGCGGTGCAGGGCCTGGGCCTGATCTAGGCCACTGCAGCCACGCCGGACGAACGAGGGGCGCCCATCGGGCGCCCCTTTTTCGTGCGGTGACGGGTGCGGCGGGCCGGGCTAGGAGGCGTCGCCGCCGCCCTCGTTGGCGATCCAGCCGCGGCCCTCGCGGCGGACCAGGCCGTCGCGCTGCAGGCCGGGCACGACCCGGTAGAGGTAGTTCTGCTTGATGCCCATCGTCGAGGCGAGCTCCGCGATCGAGACGCCGGGCTGGGCGCGGATGAGCTCCAGCGTCTGCTGGGCGCGGGGACCGCTGCCCTTGGGCCGGCCGGGGCGGGCGTGCCCGGGCCGGGGCCCGCGCTTGGCGCGATGGGAGGACGTTGGGGCGCCGTTGCCGGAGGCGGGGGCGTTGACGCCGGCGAGGGCGGCGACTGCGGCCTCGAGCCGGTGGTACTCCTCGACCATGGGGCGCAGCTCGTCGAGGCGCTCTTGCATCTCCTGCTTCTTCTCGTCGACGAAGTCGGCCATGTGTCATTCCCTCTCCGAAAGTGTGGAGAACACTGTAACACCGCGGAATGTCACGGCCCCGTGGCTATTTCCGATGGTGTTACGTCCCGTGCTCCAAACGCAGTGAAAGCGTCAGAAGTACGACAGCGTGTCACTTATCCAGCAGCTTCTTCAGCGCAGCAAGTGACGCATTCGCCTCGCGCACCGGCACGTCTCCGACGACCACACGGCCCGCCACCGCGCCCAGGGGCCCCAGTGGTGCGCGGAAGCTGTTGCGGTACTCGAAGTGGGTGCCCGCGTCGGTGGGGGTGAAGTGGTACTCCGTCTCGGCGTGTGAGCGCGCCGGGCCCTTGCCGTGCCACACGGCGTGCCGGTCGGTCTCCATGTCCACCAGCGTCCAGCGCACCCGGAACGGGGCGCCGCGCACGGCGAGGGTCTGGTCCATCTTCGCCCCCACCTTCGGGGGCCACGGGTCGAAGCTGTGGAGGGAGCGGTGGATGGTCACCCAGTCCTTCAGGCGCTCGGGGTCCATCACAACACGCCACACGTCACTGGGCGAGGCGGCGATTTCGAGAGAGGTGCGAACCTCGTTCACGACAGCAACTCCGGATTTCGGGATGTGAGGGACACGAAGATCATCGGGCGCGCAGCTCCTCGGTCTGCTCCCATTCGCGCATTGCCCGTTCCACGGCGGCGTCGAACGTGTGCAGGCGGATGGGCAGCAGCGAGGTCACATCATGGTTGCGCGGCAGCAGGTCGGTGGTCAGGCCCCCCATCAGCGGGCCGATCAGCCCGTGGTCCTCGCCGGCGATGACCGCGGCCACGCGGCTGGCGGCCGGGGTGACGCTGATGGGGAGGCGCAGGGCGGGCCGGCGCACGAGCAGGTGGTCGCGGATGCGCTCGACGATCTCGCCGTAGGTGAGGACGTCGGGGCCGGCGATGTCGAGGGAAATCGGCCCACCCACCCCGGTGAGGGCGGGGGAGGAGGCGGCCTCCACGAGGTAGCTGAGCACGTCGCGGATGTCGATCGGCTGCGTGCGGAAGTCGCGCCACGGCGGCAGCGGCAGCATCGGCAT
>CAZXNX010000373.1:0-2909 GCA_964642225.1 uncultured Solirubrobacteraceae bacterium
GGGCCGGGATCGTCAGGCTATCGACGCCGCTGCGCGGGTGATGGGCCGCCCCGGCGCGGATCATGCGCGCGAGGACTAGGCTGGCCCCATGTCCGCCCTCCCCGGCCGCCGCCTGCTGATCGCGGGCCTGGCAGCCGCCCTGCTCCTCACCGGGCTCGGCGCGGCGCTCCTGACCGGCTCGGGCGACGACGGCTCGTCCTCGGCCCGCCGGTTCTCGGCGATCGTGATCCCGTCGGCCGTCAAGCGGGAGAAGCTGCGGGAGTCGGGCAACAGCCGCGCCCGCGACGCCGGCTACTCGGTGGCCCTGCGCGACAACCGCATCCTCGTCACCCGCGCGGGCAAGGGCGAGCGGGAGCGGGAGCACCAGGAGCGGACCGGGGAGCCCGAGGGCGAGAGCGAACTGCTCGACGGCCCGTCGGCCCAGTCGGTCGACCAGCGCGCCTACCCGCGGTCCTACGTGGAGTCCAAGCGCGCCGTCTCGGGCCGTCACGCCTTCGACGCGCTCCCCCACAGCGTCCCCACCGCCGACTTCCGCCGGGGCGTCGCGGACGCCGCCCAGCGCGCCGGCCTGGCGGGCACGTGGTCGGCGCTGGGCCCCGTGGACCCCCGGGTCCCCGCGGTGACCACGTACACCGGGCGCGAGACCACCAACTCGGGCCGCGTGACGGCGATGGCCATCGACCCCAACTGCAGCCCCACCGGTTCCTGCCGCCTGTGGGTCGGCGCCGCCGGCGGCGGCATCTGGATGACGAGCGACGCCCTGGCCGCCCAGCCGGACTGGCAGCCGATGGACACCGGGCTCACCTCCAACGCGATCGGCTCGATCGCCGTGGACGCCAACGACCCGTCCGGCAACACGCTCTACGCGGGCACCGGCGAGCCCAACGGCTCCTCGGACTCCGAGGCCGGCGTCGGCCTGTTCCGGTCGGCCGACGGCGGCGCCCACTGGGCCCTGCTGCCCGGGAGCCCGGACGCGGCCCGCGACCGGTCGATCTCGGCCATCTCGATCGACCCGGGCGAGCCCGGCACCATCTGGATCGCGACCGCCGTGGCCCGCCACGGCTCGTCGGCGGTCAACGGGGGCCGGCGCACGCCGCCCAACGCTCCTCCCACCGGCGTGTACCGGTCCACCGACGGCGGAGCCTTCTTCAGCCTCCGCCTCAGCCTCCCGAACGACGGCGCCGACCCCGCCGGCGGCGCGGACTTCTTCCGCGGCGGGGCCACCAAGCTCGTGCGCGACCCCAACCACCCGCAGCAGCTCTACGCGAGCGTCACCGGGTACGGCGTGTTCCGCACCGGCAACCCGTCGGACGGGGCGCCCGCGGACACGTTCCACCAGGTCTACGCCACGTCCTTCCCCGACGACACGCTCGGCGCGCGCGTGGAGTTCGACCTGGCCGACCAGGGCGCCGCCACGCGCATCTACGTCGGCGACACCTCCGACGACGTCGGCGCGGCCGCGCTGCGGGTGGCCGACGGCGTCGACACCATCCCCGCCCAGACGCTCGTCGACGACAGCCGGTCGCCCACGCCCGCGACCTGGCACCTGCGCTCCAGCGACCAGGTCACGAACCCGCAGGGGTTCAGCTCCTACGCCTACTGCCAGAACGGCCAGTGCGGCTACGACAACTTCGTGGTGGCAGACCCCACCGACCCGGACACCGTGTGGCTCGGCGGCGCGATGGCCTACGGCGAGCTGGATGCCTTCGGCTCCCCCGACCCCCGCTCCAACGGGCGTGCGGTCGTGCGCTCCACCGACGCCGGGGTCAGCTTCACCGACATGACCAACGACAGCCGCTCGCCGGCTCTCGGCATGCACCCCGACCAGCACGCCCTCGTGTTCGACCCCGGCAACCCGGACCGCGTGTTCATCGGGTCCGACGGCGGCGTGGTGCGCACCGACGGCACGTACGTGGACGGCAACCCGGGCAATGCGGCGTGCGGCAGCCGCGACTTCACCCACGCCGCCGACCCGGCCGCCGACCTGGCCTTCTGCCAGCTCGTCCTGTCGCGCGTCCCGCGCCAGATCGACTCGCTCAACACCGGCCTCAACACCCTGCAGTTCCAGTCCCTCTCGGTGAACACGGCCCAGCCCTACGCCGACCTGCAGGGCGGCACGCAGGACAACGGCACCTGGCAGTGGGACGGCGCCGCCAACTGGTTCGAGGGGATCGGCGGCGACGGCGGGCAGTCCACCATCGGCCGCGACGGCGCCGCGCGCATGCACACGTACTACGGCCCGAGCGGCGACGTGAACTTCCACCAGGGCGACCCCACGAAGTGGGCCTACAACACCGGGCCCATGGACGCCGCCAGCGTGGACGCCGGGGGCGACGAGGCCTTCTCGTTCTACGTGCCGCTCATCGGCGACCCCCGGGTCGCCGGCACCACCTTCGTCGGCGGCCAGTACGTGTGGCGCACCAAGGACGACGGGGGCAGCCAGGCCTACCTGGAGGCCAACTGCCTGGAGGGCGCCTTCACGGTGCCGCCGGCGCAGTGCGGCGACTTCGGGCGCGTCGGCCCGAAGGTGGCGGCCAACCCCGCGAACTACATCGTCGCCCTCGAGCGCGCGCCGTCGGACACGGGGACCCTGTGGATCGGGCTGCGGCGCGGCGACCTGCTGATCTCCGGCAACGCCGACGCGGCGGCCGCCGACGTCACCTACGCCCCCATCGCGGCGCCCGGGCTGCCCGGCCGGTTCGTGAGCTCGATCGCGGTCGACCCGGCCGACCCGTATCACGCCTTCGTCGCGTACTCGGGCTACGGCGCCTACACGCCCGGACAGCCGGGCCACGTGTTCGAGGTGCGCTTCGATCCCGCCTCGGGCACGGCCACCGCCACCGACCGCAGCTACGACCTCGGCGACCAGCCGGTGACCGGGCTCGTGCTCGACAGCCCCACCGGCGACC
>CAZXNX010000374.1:0-2905 GCA_964642225.1 uncultured Solirubrobacteraceae bacterium
AGTTCATCGGCTGGCCCACCAGCAGGCGGTCGGGCCCGGTCTGCTCCACCCGCAGACCCTCCACCTGCGCCGCCCAGGTGCACATGGAGACCGCGTGTTCCACGGACGTCCCGATCTCGAACGCGACCCGCTCTCTCGACATCGCCGCCCCCTTTCCGGTGGCCGGCGCCTCGCTCAGCGCGACGGGCCGGTGGTCAGCGCCACCTTCGCGCCCACGGCCAGGGAGGTGCCGGCCTTGGTCCCCTGCTTGGTCACCTTGATCGTCTGGCCCCGCCGCGGCTTCTTCTTGGATTTCGTGACCTTGCCCGTCCCGCAGCGCGCGGCCTTGAGCAGCAGCTTGGCCACCGCCAGCGGCTGCTTGGTCACCTTGGGGACGACGCAGTGGTCGGTGGCCGGCGGAGGCGTCACCGTCGCGCCCGTCACGGCGATGTTCGCCGTGGCGCTGTTGTTCGTCGGGTCGGGGTCGGCGTTCGGCGCCGCGACATGCCCGGTGTTGGCGAAGGTGCCGGCGCTCGCGGTGGTCGCCACCACGATGACGGTCGCGTGGGCGCCGCTCGGCAGCGTGGGTAGCGCGCAGGAGACCGTTGCACCCTGAATGCCGCAGTCGCCCCCGGCGACGGCCGTGGGCGTCAGGCCGTCCGGGAGCGTGTCGGTGAACGTGGGGGCCGAGGCCTGGATGGGGCCGGCGTTGGCAATGCTGAAGGTGAGCGCGACCACATCGCCGGCTCGCGTGCCGGCGGGCGCCGACTGGGTGATCGACAGGTCGGCATTGCAGGTGCCCGTGTGGACGGCCGGGACGGCGGGGCAGCTGTCCTGCGTGTCGTCGCCGTAGCCGTCGCCGTCGGCATCCGCCTCGAGTGTGGCGGCCACGTTCAGCCGGTACCCCGGAAGGGCCTGGTTGAGCGGGGCCAGCACCGACCCTGCGGTCGGGTATGCGGCGAGCGGCGAGACGTAGGCGAGCGTGTCACCTGGGTGGCCCGTGGGGCTGACGCAGAACGCGCCGGTGGTGGTGGCCAGGCCGAGCCGGTCACCGGCCTGCACGGGAATGCGCACGGCCGCCCCGACGGGGCTCGACGTGACGTTCCCCTGCAGCACGTCGGTCTGCCCGACGACCGTCGGCCCGGACGGGGCCGCGCCCCGCAGCACCTGCAGCACCGCGGTCGAGCCCGCCGGCCCGATCACGCCGGTGTCCAGGTGGGTCACCACGCCGGCGGTGGGCATCGCGTAGGACGGGGTGGCCGGGTCGTTGCCGGTCTGCATCATGGCGAATGAGTTGGGGCAGATGGACGCCGCGCCGGTGAGCGACGTGGCACCGACGACGATCGACGCCGGTGCGGCCGCGGGGGCCGCGAGCAGGAGGACGAGGGCGGCGACGAGGGTCGAGATGGGAGCGCGCATGCGCCAGAGTGTGACGACCCGTGTCTGGCGCGGCAACCGCCGCGGGACGACGATCGCTGCGACATACTGGATCCATGTCCGAGCCTGACCGTGAGGCCGCAACGCACGCGCTGGACCGCAGGGACCTGCTGCGCGGCGCGGCGCTGGCCTCGGGCGGTGCGCTGGCCTGGTCGTTCCTCGGCCGCCCGCCGACGCCCGCCGTGGCCTCCCCGGCTCCGGCCCAGGGCTTCACCGGCGGCGCGGGAGATGTCGTGGGGGTGGACCCCACCGCCGGCCCCGCCTTCTTCAGCGACGCGACGCTGAACTTCCAGACCCTGTTCGCCTTGGGCGCCACCGCCTACCAGGCGTCGGAGGTCGGGGAGATCATGACCACGATCGGCCGGATCCAGGCGCGGGGCTCCACCTACGCGGCCTTCTGCGAGGAGTTCCTGGGCCTCGGCGGCAGGCTGGCCACCCAGGCCGACCGGGCCCGGCGCCGCGGCCACCGCGTGACGGCCCGCGAGTACGCGTTGCGGTCGGCCAACGCCTACAACCAGGCGTTGTTCTTCGTGCTGGCCCTGTCCGACGGACCCTCCCGGGAGGGTCCGACCTACCGGCTCATGCGCACGCAGTTCGACCGTGCCATGGGGCTGCTGGACACCCCGGCGACGGCCGTGCGCATCCCCTATGGCCGCAGCTTCCTGCCCGGCTGGCTCCTGCGCCCCGCCGGACCCCGCCGCCGGCGCCCCACGATCATCTTCAACAACGGCAGCGACGCCCAGAACATCGATCTGTACGGGTGGGGCGCCCTCGCGGCCGTGCAGCGCGGGTACAACGCGCTCATGTACGAAGGGCCCGGGCAGGGCTCGATGCTCTTCCTGCGCAAGACGCCCTTTCGCCACGACTGGGAGCGGGTCGTCACGCCGGTCGTGTCGTACCTGCGCGGGCGCTCCGACGTGGACCCGCGGCGGATCGCGCTGTGGGGCTGGTCGATGGGCGGCGAGCTGGTGGCTCGCGCCGCCGCCTTCGAACACCGCCTGGCGGCCGTGGTGGCCGATCCCGGCGTCCAGAGCGTCATCTCCTCGTGGCCCAAGGAGATCATCGCCACCGCCTACGACGGCACCAAGGCCGAGGTCGATGCCGGCTTCCAGCAGCTGCTGGCGGGAGCGCCGCCGGCCCTGCAGTTCACGCTGCGCAAACGGCTGGAGATCTACCGCACCCCGAGCTGGTACGACGTCGTGCGCATGATGCAGCGGTACACGGTCAAGGATCTCGTCGGCCGCATTCAGGCGCCGATGCTGGTCACCGAGCCGCAGCTCGAGCAGTTCTGGCCGGGCGAGGCCCAGCTCGTCTACGACGGGCTGCGGGCCCGCGGCCGCGCCATCACCCGCTTCACCTCGGCCGAGGGCGCTCAGTACCACTGCGAGCCGATGGCGCCCCAGGTGCGCAACGAACGCATCCTGGACTGGCTGGCCGGCCCGCTGGGCGGCTGACGCCCGCGCGCCCGGTCCCCCGGTTGCGCGCCATC
>CAZXNX010000375.1:0-2901 GCA_964642225.1 uncultured Solirubrobacteraceae bacterium
CTCCCAGGTGTGTCTCAACCTGCCGAAAGTGGCCCATTGGCGCTCAACCTCCTGGCACAATGCCGCCATGCGCCTCCCGGTCCGGCCTGCCTCGCGCGCGCTCCGCGTGCTGTCCATCACCATCGCCGCCCTGGGCCTCCTGGCCGTGGGCCCCGGCGCCTCCGCGGCCGCTCCGCCGGTGGACCCGGATGGGCCGACCTGGGTGGCCGACCTGAGCGTCCAGGCGTTCGCCCGCGATGGGCAGACGCTGTACCTGGGCGGCGACTTCACCCGGCTCTCGCCGCGGACCGGGTCGACGATCGCCCTCGACGGGGCCGATGCCCGCCTGACGACGCCGGAGGTCAACGGCGACATCAACGATTCGGTGCGCGACAGCGAGGGCGGGTTCTACATCGCCGGCTCGTTCACCGCGGTGGGCGGCGTGGCCCGGCCGGGCGTCGCCCACCTGCTGCCGGACGGGTCGCTGGACCCCGCCTTCACCCCCGGCGCCATCAACGGCGCCGTCAACGCGATCGCGCTCTCGGGCAGCGCGCTCTACATCGGCGGCACGGTGAACTCGGTCGGCGGCACGTTCCGCAACAACATCGCGGCCCTCAACCTCACCACCGGCGCGCTGCTGCCCTTCAGCCAGGGCATCAGCGGCTTCAGCGACAGCGTCTCCGCCCTGCTGGTGAACGGCACGACGCTGTACGTCGGCGGCAGCTTCACGGACTCCAGCGGCAACAACGGCATCGGCATGCTGGCGGCCTACGACACGGCGGCCGGTGGCGGCGTCGGCGCGATCAAGGCGGGCTTCACCCCCGAGCCCAACCAGGTCGTGACCTCCCTCCTGCTGGACGGCAGCACGCTGTACGTGGGCGGCGGGTTCGGCTGCCTGCCGGACCTCAACGACAACCAGGACTGCAACGGCGGGGCCGAGATCGTGCGGCGCAACATCGCCGCGGTCAACGCCACGACCGGCGCGCTCGTCGCCGGTTTCGACGCGGACGTCTCCATCTCCAGCGGCTTCAGCAGCGTGCAGACGATCGCCCGCGACACCAACGCGCTGGTGTTCGGTGGTGACTTCACCTGTGTCGGGGCGGCCAACAACGGCGACAGCGACTGCAACGACGGCGGGGAGTTCGCGCGGCAGAACCTCGTCCGCGTCAACCTGACGACCGGCGCCGTGGACGGCTGGCAGCCCAACCCCAACGACACCGTGCGGGCCCTGCACAAGTTCGGCACGACCTGGTGGATCGGCGGCGACTTCACCACCATCAAGGGCCAGCCCCGCGAGCACCTCGCCCGGGTGGGCGACGACGCCGCCGCGCCGCTCGACGCCCTGGACCTCGCCCCCGACGGGCCGGTCAACACGATCGCCCGCCGCGTGGACCCGGTGCGCATCCTCGTCGGCGGCGACTTCCGGGGCGCCGGCGGCGTCAAGCGCGCCGGGCTCGCCGCCATCGACCTGCAGACCGGCCAGCCGACCTCCTGGACCGCGGCGGTGCCCGCCGGGTCCATCGTCAAGGCGCTCGCGGTCGACGGGTCGACCGTCTACGTCGGCGGGTCGTTCCCGACCCTCGGCGGACAGCCGCGGACCAACCTGGGCGCGGTCGACAGCGCCTCCGGGGCGGTGCGCGCCTGGGCGCCGCAACCGAACGGCCCCGTCGCCGCCCTCTCGGTCCTCGGGGGATCGGTCTACGCCGGCGGGTCGTTCGCAACCGTCGGCGGGACCCCGAACACCGCCGGGCTGGCCAGGATCGACGCGGCGAGCGGCGCCGCACAGCCCGGCTTCCCGAGCACCGTCGGCGGGGTGAACGCGCTGGCCACCCAGGGCTCGACGTTGTACGTGGGCGGTGGCTTCGGGCAGCTCGGCGGGGTGTTGCGCAGCAACGCCGGCGCGGTGAACCTCGACACGGGGGCCGTCACCGGGTGGAACCCGCACACCAACAGCCCGGTCGCCGCGCTGGCCTCCACGCCGGGCCGCGTGTTCCTCGGCGGCGCGTTCACGACCGTCAACAACGGCGCCAGCAACCGCACCGCCGTCGCCGCGGTCGATCCCGCCACCGGCACGGCGCTGGCCGGCTGGGACGCCCAGTCCCAGAGCGTGCAGGTCAACGCGCTCTCCCTCGACGGCGACGACCTCTACCTCGGCCTCAGCGGCCAGACCGTGATCGCGGGGACGACGGTGCGCAGCCTCGCCAGCGTGGCCGCCGCCGACGGCGCGCTGCGCACCGGCTGGCTGCCCGAGGTGGGCGGCTTCCTCGCGGCGGTGTCGGCCAGCGGCGGCACCGTGGCGGCCGGCGGGTACTTCCAGTCCGTGGGCACCGCCGGCGAGTCCGGGCTGGCCACGTTCACCCCCGCGCCGGTCAACCTGACCGCGCCGGCCGCCACCGGCGCCAACATCGTCGGCGGCGGGCTCACCTGCGCTCCGGGCACGTGGACGGGCAACCCGTTGCTGAGCCGCGAGTGGCTGCGGGACGGAACCCCCGTCCCCGGCGCCACGGCCGAGAGCTATCCCGTGACCGGCGCCGACGCGTCGCACACGATCGCGTGCCGGGTGACCGCCACGAACCTCCGCGGGTCGGCGTCCGCCGTCTCCAACAGCTTCACCGTGCCCGCCGTGCCGGTTCTGCCGCCGCCGCTCGTCAGCGTGACCCTCGGCGCCGTGCTCGGCAAGACGGTGAAGAAGACCTCCCAGGCGGACACCGTCGTCGTCACCTACCCGTCCAACGTGACGCTGAAGGGCACGACGAGGACCCCGGGAGGCGGGCCGGAGGGCAAGGTCGCGGTGACGATGTCGCGGCGGTTCGAGTCCAGCGTCGTCCCCTCCTCCCTGGGCAAGCTCACCTCCGACACGAAGGGCGCCTTCAGCACCACCGTGAAGAAGCCGCTGCGCAACGCCCGCTACACCGCCACGAC
>CAZXNX010000376.1:0-2890 GCA_964642225.1 uncultured Solirubrobacteraceae bacterium
GCCGCGGCCCGCGCCGTGGTGCGCCACAGCGCCCGGCGGGCCGCGTGCTCGGGTGGCCGGTGCAGGGCGTTGGGCATCAGCACGAGGCGGCCGGGCCGCAGGTCGCCGGTTGCGGTGGCCCAGAGCAGCAGCTCGGCGCCGAGGCCGTGGCCGCCCACCGCGGGGGAGCGTCCGCCGACCCCGTGGCAGAACGCGCCGATCACCTCGGCCATCCATTCGGGCGTGTACGGGTGGCGCGGGCGGTCCTCGGAGTCGCCGTGCAGGGGCAGGTCGGGCAGGACGACGCGGAAGCGGTGCGTGAGGTGCTCCACGACGGGGACGAACTCGCGGTGCGAGAGCGTCGCGGAGTGCACGAGCACGAGGACGGGGCCGATCCCGGCCTCGCGGTAGGCGACCCGGGCACCGTCCCGGTGATGCCACAGACGCAGCTTCACGACTCGCAGAACCTCCTGATCCGGGCCGCTGGCTCCGGGTCGTGGTGTCAAACCTGTGCAAAGGCGCAGATCCCGTTGGAAAGCGGGGCGCGTGGCCTGAGAGTACCGACCATGAATCCCCCGCCCGTGCCGTCGGCCTCGCCGGCGTCCTCCGCCCTGGGCCTCACCGCCTCGCAGGCGGCCCGCTACCTCGGCGTCTCGCTGAGCACGGTCCGCCGCTGGTCCGACACCGGCCATCTGCGCGGCTACCGCACGCCCGGCGGGCAGCGCCGCTTCAGCCCGGATCAGCTCGACGCCTTCCTGCGCTCCCTCCAGCAGCCCGACTGAACTCCTCCCGCTGCACGAGATTTCCCGCGCTGCAGCGCGCGTTGCCGCAGTTGCGGGGGAGGTGCCAAACCTCGCTAATCCTGCCCATGGGTGTCATTCGCACCAATGCGGCGGCCGGCATGCTCGGCGTCAGCCCCAACACGCTTCGCTCCTGGGAGCGCCGCTTCGAGTACCCGACGCCGCGCCGCACCACCGGCGGGCATCGCCAGTACGACCTGTCGGAGATCGAGTCGCTGCGCGCGGCGCTGGAGGAGACCAACAACATCTCCTCCGCGGTCGCCATGGCCCGCGAGCGCGGCGCCGGCCCGTCGAGCCCCAACCGGCTGCGCTCGGCCCTGGGCCGCTTCGACGAGGTCGAGGCCGACCGCCTGCTGGAGGAAAGCCTGGCCCTGCGCTCCCTCGAGCGCACCGTCGAGGAACTGCTGCTGCCCACGCTGGAGGAGTTGGCGGGCGCCGTCCCGGCCGGCCAGCCCCCGCTGCCCGAGTACGTCGTCGCCGCCCGCTGGGCGACCGGCTGGCTCTCGGCCGTGCGCCGCGTGGCCCCGCCCGCCTCGCGCCCCGAGGGCGTGCTCGTCGTCGACGCCAGCCGTCCCGGCGAGGTCGAGGCCATCCACGCCCAGGCGCTCGAGCTCATCCTGCGCCGCGCCGGCTGGCGCACCCTCACCTTCACCGCCGACCTGGACCCGGCCCGCGTCGGCCGCGCGCTCACCGCGCTCACGCCGCGCGCCGTCGTCCTCACCGGCCAGGGCGCATCGCTGGAGGCGCTCGGCCGCCTGGTCTACGCGGCGCGCAACGCGACCGCCGAGCCGGTCGAGATCTTCGACTACCGCGACGCGCTGCCCGACACCGGGCACTCCACCGTGCCGCGCCTGGGGTCGACCCCGCTCGAAGCCCGCGCCCGGCTGCTGGCCTGGTGCGACGGCGACACGGTCGTGCCGCTGCGCCCCGTCTCCACCGCCTGAGCGTCCGCCCGCCCGGATACCTTCGGGCACCATGACGCTCGTGCCTGGCGACCCGCTCGCGCACCGTGCCCTGGAGTCGTTGCTGCACGCCGAGTCGCGCGTGCGCCGGCGCCTGTCCGCCGACCTCGAGCGCGAGGGCATCTCCGCGTCCGGCTTCTCCGTCCTGTCGCTGCTGGCGATCGGGGGCGGCCAGCTCGGCCTGCGCGCCGTGCGGCTGCGCCTGCGCACCTCCAAGGCGAACGCCACCGAGGTGGTCGACACCCTCCAGGCCCGCGGCCTCGTCCTGCGCCGCCGACTGCCCACCGACCGCCGTTCCGTGGTCGTGGTGCTCACCCCGGCCGGCCAGGAGCTGGTCGACCGCATCTTCCCCGAGCACACCGAGCGCGTGGCCACCGCCTTCTCGGTCCTCGACGAGGACGAGAAGCGCTCCCTCGCGGAGATCTGCCGCAAGCTCGCCGCCTAGCGCGGCGCCGGCCTCCCCGCCCGGCCGTGCTCGCGCAGGATGCGCGCCACCCCGTCCCGCACGAGCACGGCGGCCAACGATGTCGGCCGCAGATCGAGGAGGCGTGCGGCGGCCACAAGGTCGTCGTGCCCGTCCTGCGTGGTGCGGAAGTTGACCTGCCGCGTGCGCCGCCGCCCATCCCGAGGGTCCGCCCGCCCGGCCGGCAGCCGCGGCGCGAGCTCTCCCTCGCGGTGCGCGCGCCACACGCGCTGGCGCCGCCACGCCTCCTCCTCGCCGAACCGCGCCCGGTCCATCGGCGACGGCGGCATCTCCCACGCGTCCGGATCGTCGTCCAGGTACTCCTCATCCTCCTCCGCCTCCACCCCGTCGGGCTCCAGGCCCTCCGGCCCATCGCTGCCTTCGTCCCCCGTTCGCTCCACGTGCACCCTTCCTTTTCCCGTCGCTAGCCCCGGCTAGGAATTTCCTAGCGCGGGCTAGCAGGGCGAAAAGGGACACCACCTCCGGAGCCTCGAAGGGGAGGTCCGTCCGCCGGCTCGCCCGCGCAGACCGTTGGTAGCAGCGGCCGGCCGCGGGGTGGGCGCGGCGGCGCAGGCGTGTCACGGAGCGTCGCCGGGTTGTCACACAGCGAGCCGGGCGTGGCGCGTCCGCAGGTCGCCGGCGGAGGCCACGACCTAGAATGCCCCGTCCATGTCCCACGCCCCCGT
>CAZXNX010000377.1:0-2889 GCA_964642225.1 uncultured Solirubrobacteraceae bacterium
TCCCCGCACCGACCTGGACGGGCCGCACGACGTGCTCGTGCGGGACGGGGAGATCTGCTCCATCGGCGCGCCGGGCACCATCGAGGCGCCCGAGGGCGTGGAGGTCATCGACGGGACCGGCCTGCACCTCTTCCCGGCCTTCGCCGACCCGCACGTGCACGTGCGCTCGCCCGGGCAGGAGCACAAGGAGGACCTGGCCACCGGCACCGCCGCCGCCGCGGCCGGCGGGTTCTGCCAGATCGTGGTGATGCCCAACACGAGCCCGACCATCGACTCGGCGCCGGTGCTGCGCTCCCTGCGCGACGCGGCCGCCGAGCAGGCCTGCATCCCGGTCGGCTTCATGCCCGCCATCACCCACGGCCTGGCCGGCGAGGGCATGACCGACATGGGGGAGCTGCGCGCCCTGGGCGCCCTGGGCTTCACCGACGACGGGATGCCCGTCGTCTCGGCCGGCATGCTGCGCCGCGCCTTCCAGTACCAGCGCATGGTCGGCGGCGTGATCGCCCTGCACGAGGAGGACCCCAGCCTCACCGCCGGGTTCTCGATGCACGAGGGGGAGGTCAGCGCCCGCCTGGGCCTGACCGGCTACCCGAGCATCGGCGAGTCCACCATGGTCGCCCGCGACGCCGCGATCGCCGGCTACGAGGGCGGTCGCATCCACATGCAGCACCTGAGCTGCGAGGAGTCGGTCCGCGCCGTGGCCGAGGCCAAGTCGCAGGGCGTGCAGCTGAGCTGCGAGGCCAGCCCGCACCACCTGTGCCTCACCGACGAGGCGGTCGCCACGCTCGACACCCACATGAAGATGAACCCGCCGCTGCGTACCGAGGCCGACCGCCGTGCGCTCATCGCCGGGCTCATCGACGGCACGATCGACTGCATCGCCACCGATCACGCCCCCCATTCGCGCGACGAGAAGGAGGTCCCGTTCGAGCAGGCCCCGAACGGGACGACCGGGCTGGAGACGGCCTTCTCCTCCGTCTACACCGACGTCGTCATGCCGGGCGACATCCCGCTCTCCCTGCTCGTGGAGAAGCTCACCTCCGGCTGCGGGCTGCTCGGCCTGCCCGTGCCCCGCATCGGCGCCGGCGAGCCCGCGAACCTCGTCCTCGTCGACCTGCAGGGCACCTGGACGGTGGGCGAGGAGGGCTACGCCAGCCGCTCGGGCAACTGCTGCTTCGACGGCCGCGAGCTGCACGGCCGGATCCTCCTCACCGTCGCCGCCGGCGCCGTCGTCCACCGCACCCACACCCCGAACGAGGTCGCCGCATGACCGCCCCCGCCACCGCCTACGTCCTGCTGGAGGACGGCACCCGCTTCGACGGCGAGGCGTGCGGCGCCGACCGCCACGTCACCGGCGAGGTCGTCTTCACCACCGGCATGGCCGGCTACCAGGAGTCGATGACCGACCCGTCGTTCGCCCGCCAGCTCATCACCTTCACCTACCCGCAGATCGGCAACTACGGGGTGGGGGCCGCACACATGGAGTCCGACGGGGTCCACGCCCGCGCCGCGATCATGCGCGAGGCCGTCGACTACGAGGACGCCCCCGACGCCGAGGGCGGCTGGCTCTCCTGGCTGCGCGACTGCGACATCCCCGCCATCCGCGGCGTGGACACCCGCGAGCTGGTCCGTCACATCCGCGACGCCGGCTCGATGCGCGGCGGCGTGTTCCCGATCCGCGTGTCGCAGGACCAGGCCCGCGAGCTGATCGCCGCCGAGCCGCCCATGACCGGCCTCGACCTGACGCGGGAGGTCACGCCCGACTTCGTCACGCTGCACGCCCGCCCGGGCGCCAGCGGCCCGCGCATCGCGGCCATCGACACCGGCATCAAGGCGTCGATCGTGCGACACCTCGTAGAGCGCGGGGCCATCGTCGAGCTGCACCCGTGCACCGCCACCGTCGAGGAGCTCACCGCCGAGAGCCCGGACGCGATCTTCCTGGCCAACGGGCCCGGCGACCCGGCTGCCCTGGACCACATCGTGGCCACGGTCCGCCAGCTCATCGGCACCCGCCCGGTGTTCGGCATCTGCCTGGGCCATCAGCTCATGTGCCGGGCCATCGGCCTGGACACCTTCAAGCTGCCCTTCGGCCACCGCGGGGTCAACCACCCCGTCAAGGACCTGCAGACCGGCCGCATCGAGATCACCAGCCAGAACCACGGCTTCGCCGTCGTCGGGCCCGGCGGCGCCCGCACGCTCGACACGGACGAGCCGGTGCGCTGGGAGACCGACTTCGGCGCCGCCGAGCTCAGCCACATCAACCTCTACGACCGCACCGTCGAGGGGCTCACGCTCCTGGACGTCCCGGGAGGCACGGTGCAGTACCACCCCGAGGCCGGCCCCGGCCCGCACGACTCGCTCTACCTGTTCGACCGATTCCTCGACCAGATCGAGGGGGCCCGGGCGTAATGCCGCGCAGAGACGACATCCACAAGATCCTCATCCTCGGCTCGGGGCCGATCGTCATCGGCCAGGCCGCCGAGTTCGACTACTCCGGCGTGCAGGCGTGCAAGGTGCTGAAGGAGGAGGGCTACGAGGTCGTCCTCGTCAACTCCAACCCGGCGACGATCATGACCGACCCCGAGTTCGCCGACGCGACCTACGTGGAGCCGCTGCTGCCCGGCCCCGTCGCCCAGGTGATCGCCAAGGAGCGGCCCGACGCGCTGCTGCCCACGCTCGGCGGCCAGACGGCGCTGAACCTCGCCAAGGCGCTGGCCGAGGACGGCACGCTCGAGCAGTACGGCGTCGAGCTCATCGGGGCCAACTACGACGCGATCAACTGCGCCGAGGACCGCGACCTCTTCCGCATCGCCATGGAGAAGGCCGGCCTGCGCATGCCGATCAGCGCGATCGCCACCACGCTGGACGAGGCGATGGAGTTCCTGGAGG
>CAZXNX010000378.1:0-2885 GCA_964642225.1 uncultured Solirubrobacteraceae bacterium
TTCGCCTGTCCTGACGGTCTGTCAGGAATATACGGGGCGTGACCGTTCAGGAGACGACGGCCCGGCGGATCCCTCCGTGTTGCGGCGCCTTCAGTCGGCGCCGTGGTCGTCGTCGTCCTCGCGGACCGCCCCGTACAGGCCGATGGCCAGCATCCCCAGGATGAGCAGGGAGATGAACGTCAGCGGGTCCAGGCCCTGGCGGACGATCACCGAGATGGTGAGGACGCCGAGCAGGGTGACGACCACCAGCGAGGCGAAGAGGACGGCGGTGCGCATCAGGCGGCCAGGCTACGGGCGGGTGGCTCAGGCGCCGGCGGCGGCGAGCGGCCCGACACCGGGCCGATCCTGGGGGACGTGCTGGTCGGCGTGGTAGCTGGAGCGCACCAGCGGCCCGGCGGCGATGTGGTCGAAGCCCATCGCGTAGGCCGCCTCCTCCAGCGCCTTGAACTCGTCGGGGTGCCAGTAACGCACGACCGGCAGGTGGCGCTCGGTGGGCCGCAGGTACTGCCCGACGGTGAGGACCTGGACGTCGTGGGCACGCAGGTCCTCGAAGGCGGCGACCACCTCGTCGTGGGTCTCGCTCAGGCCGACCATGAGGCCCGACTTGGTGGTCACCTCGTCGCCGCCCATCGCCTTGGCGCTCTGCAGCACGCGCAGCGAGCGGCGCCACGTGGAGCCGCGGCGGGCGATCGGGTACAGGCGCGGGACGACTTCGCAGTTGTGGTTGAACACGTCGGGCCGCTCGGCGATGACCTTGGCCAGCGGCATGTCCTGCCCGCGGAAGTCGGGGGTGAGGACCTCGATCTTGGTGTCCGGGGCCTGGCGGCGGACCATCCGGATGGTGGCCGCCCAGATGCCGGCGCCGTAGTCGTAGAGATCGTCGCGGTCGACGCTGGTGATGACCGCGTGGCGCAGGCCCATCCTGGCGATGGTGCGGGCCACGCGGGCGGGCTCCAGCGGGTCGTTCCACGTCGGCTTGCCCGTGTTGACGTTGCAGAAGCCGCAGCGGCGGGTGCACGTGTCGCCGAGGATCATGAACGTCGCCGTGCCGCGCTCCCAGCACTCGCCGATGTTCGGGCACGCCGCCTCGGCGCAGACCGTGTTGAGGTTCTCGTCCTTGATGAGCTTGTTCAGCTCGCGGTACTTGGGGCTGCCGGGCGGCGGGACCTTGAACCACTTGGGCTTGCGGTCGCGCATCGAGACGACGTCGGGCCCGAGGACCTTCAGGACGTCCATGCCGCCGGGGTTGGCCCGGGAGCGCGTCTGATGCTGGCGCTCTGCCGGCGGAGTGCTCACGCGGTGATCGTAGCGCGGGCCGGTGTGCGGTCCATCGCCTCGCGCAGCCGCGTCTCGCTGACCAGCCGCTGGCGCCGGCCGGTGGCGATGGCGAAGCGCCAGGCCACCCGCTTGCGCAGGCAGCGGATCACGTCGTCCGTCCGGCCGGTGACCTGCGCCACCGAGGTGGTCGACACCTCCGGCAGCCCGCACGCGACGACCCACCCGAACGGGCCCAGGTCGTTGTCCACGTTGATGGCGAAGCCGTGGGTGGTGACGCGCCGCTGCACGTGCACGCCGATCGCGCCGATCTTCGCATCGCCGACCCACACGCCGGTGTAGTCGGGGCCGTCGTCGGGCCGGGTGCGCGCGGCGACGCCCTCGTCGGCCAGGGCGGCCACCATCGCCCGCTCCATCGCGTGCACATGGCCGCGGACGCTTTCGGTGCGCATCACCGGATAGCCGACGAGCTGGCCGGGGCCGTGGTAGGTCACCTTGCCCCCGCGGTCCACGTCGACGACGTCGATGCCCTGGTCGGCGCACCACTGCTCGCTCACCGTCATGTCGCCCGGGGCGGTGCGCCGGCCGCGCGTGTAGACGGGCGGGTGCTCCAGCAGCAGCAGCACGTCGGGGATGCGCTCCTCCTGGCGGGCGGTGCGCAGCGCGCGCTGCAGCTCCAGCGCCTGAAGGTAGGGCACCTCGCCGAGCTGGCAGACCCACAGCTCGGGCGCGTCCTGGCGGTCGGGGATGCCTGCCGTGCCCATGTCCCTCAAGGCTACTCCCCGCCCTCAGAGGGCCAGGGCCAGTGGCTGCTCGAGCAGCGCCCGGATGCGGGCGAGGAACTCGGCGGCGTCGGCGCCGTAAAGGATCCGGTGATCGCAGGCGAGCGTGACGTTCATCGTGTGGCGGGCGACGAGCTCGCCGTCCCGCACGACGGCCCGCGGGGCCAGCGCGCCGACCGCGAGGATGGCGGCCTGCGGCGGGTTGATGATCGCCGTGAAGTTGCTCACGCCGTACATCCCCAGGTTGGAGACGGTGAAGGTGCCGCCGCTCAGCTCGGGCGGGGTGATGGCGCCGGAGCGCACGCGCTCGGCCAGCGCCCGGGTCTCCCGCGCTATCTCGCCGAGCGACTTGGTGTCGGCGTCGAACACGGTGGGGACGACCAGGGTGTCGGGCGCCGCCACGGCGACGCCGACGTTGACCCGGCCGTGCAGGTGGAAGCGGGCGTCGCGGTAGGCGCCGTTGGCCCGCGGGAACTCGCGCAGGGCCAGCGCGCACGCCTTGACGACCATGTCGTTGTAGGAGGGGGTGGGCGCGCCATCGGAGGCCAGCTCCTTCAGCCGGGCGCGCAGCCCGACCGCCTCCTCCATGTCGATCTCGGCCTGCAGGGTGAACTCGGGGACGGTGGCCTTGGTCTCGGCCATGCGGCGCGCCACGACCTGCTGGCCGCGCGTCAGCTCGTGGACGGTGACCTCGCCCTTGGCCGCGCTCGGATCGCCCTGCACCGTGACGGCGGGCGGCGGTACGGCCGCGGGGGCGGCGGGCTGCTCGGCTGCGGCCGGGGCGCCGGCGGGGGCCGACTCGACGTCGTCGCGCACGATGCGCCCGCC
>CAZXNX010000379.1:0-2882 GCA_964642225.1 uncultured Solirubrobacteraceae bacterium
ACCCGACGATCGCGATGAAGGTGGCCACGGCCCCCACCACCACGGGGACGGCGGCGCCCTGGGGGTCGCGCAGCTCCTGGACGCGCCCGGCGCCGTAGCCGATCGCGAGGTAGAGCAGCGAGGAGACCCCGAGCGTCTGGACGAGCGCCATGTCCACGAAGAGTCCCACGGCGAACCCGTAGCCCGCGCCGGTCAGCGACCCGCACAGCAGCCCGGCCGAGGCCACCACCAGCGGCGTGATGTCGGCGTTGGAGCCGAACACGTCGAGCTGGCCGACCGCCGCGATCTGCACGATCACGGTGACGATGCCCAGGAGACCCAGGCGGACCGCCAGCTGGGGGCTCGGGCCGCTCACTGCGCCCGGTTCCCGTTGACGACCTTGGTCAGCACCTGCACGTACTCCAGCCGTCCGAGATCGGCGGCGGGGCGCAGATGGGCCCGCTGCGTGTCCTGCCCGGCGTCGTCGACGCTCGTCACGGTGCCCACCACGATGCCCGGTGGGAACGGGGAGAGCAACTGGGTGTCGGAGGAGACCGTGCCGGCGGTGACCACGAGCTGCGTGGGCCGCACGATGTCGCGCCGCTTCAGCTCGCTCATGATGAGGTCGTCGGGGTTGCCGACCGCGGCGTGCACCGGGCCGCGCACCCCGGAGGCGGCGACCTGGCCGACCACGCCGAAGGACGGGTCGCTGATCAGGCGCACCTTGGAGGCGTTGGGCGCGGCCACCACGACCTGGCCCACCAGCCCGGCGTCGTCGATGACGGGCATCTCAGGACGCACGCCGTCGCTGGTGCCGACGTTGATGTTGATCGAGTGCGAGGCGACGTTGGGCGACGACCCGCTCACCCGGGCGGTGACCGGCCCGTACTGGTCCAGCCCCGTGGTGGTGTCGAGGTTGAGCTGCTTGCGCAGCCGCGTGTTCTCCTGCGCCGCCAGCTCGCCGGACGCCACCTGCTTGCGCAGCGTGTTGCGCTCCTTGCGCAGGTCCTCGACCTCGCCCTTGGCGTCGATCGTGTCGCCGACCCAGCCGACCGCGTCGCGGAACGGCTTCAGCGCACGGCTGGCGCCGTCCTGGATGGGAGAAACGATCGAGAACACCCCGCGCTGCACCGAGTGGAGCCCGCCACCGGCGGACTCACCGAAGTACGCGGTGAGCAGGATCAGGGCGCCGGCGACCAGCAGCCCGAGGACTGCTCGCCGGCGGCGAACGGTCTTTCTGTCGTACACGTGGAGAACGGCTCCAAAGCTTGGCGTTGGGGTTGCGTCGCGCTCATACCTAGTAGCGGCGGCTGCGACGGTTCCGGGTTTGCTTGTGCGACCGGTGGATCACTTCGAATTCCTCGAGCGAGCGGCCGGATCCGACCGCCACGCACGTGAGGGGCGACTCGGCCAGGTGCGCGGGCATCTGCGTCTCTTCGCGCAGCCGCTCGTCCAGGCCCATCAGCAGCGAGCCACCGCCCGCCAGCATGATGCCCCGGTCCATGATGTCGGATGCGAGCTCCGGAGGGGTCCGGTCCAGGGTCTCCTTGACCGCATCGATGATCTGCACGAGCGGCTCCTCGAGCGCCGAGCGGATCTCCTCGCTGGTGAGCACGACCGTCTTGGGCAGGCCGCTGACCATGTCGCGGCCGCGGATCTCGGCCTGGACCTCCTCCGCCATGGGGTAGGCGGAGCCGATCTCGAGCTTGACCTCCTCGGCCGTCTGCTGGCCGATGAGGAGTTTGTACTCGCGTTTGGCGTAGGCGATGATCGCCTCGTCCAGCTCGTCGCCCCCGATCCGGATGGACTGGGAGACCACGATGCCGCCGAGCGAGATGACGGCCACCTCGCTGGTGCCGCCGCCGATGTCGACGACCATCGAGCCCGTGGGCTCGCCGACCGGCAGGCCGGCCCCGATCGCCGCGGCCATCGGCTCCTCGATGAGGTAGGCCTGGCGGGCGCCCGCCGACAGGCAGGCCTCCTCGACCGCTCGCTTCTCCACGCCGGTCACGCCGGAGGGCACGCAGACGACGACGCGCGGGTGGGCCCACCGGTTCTGGTGGACCTTCTGGATGAAGTGGCGCAGCATCTCCTCGGTCACGTCGAAGTCGGCGATGACGCCGTCCTTCAGCGGCCGGATGGCCTGGATCGTGCCCGGGGTGCGGCCGAGCATGCGCTTGGCCTCGATGCCGACGGCGTGGACCTCCCCGGTCCGCGAGTCGATGGCCACCACGCTGGGCTCGGACAGCACGATGCCCCGCCCGCGCACGTAGACGAGGGTGTTGGCGGTGCCGAGGTCGACGGCCATGTCACGGCCACCGAAACCGGTGAGGTAGCTGAAGAAAGCCATGGGGAGAGGCGCGGGTGGTGCGGGAACGGACTCGGAGGGTGTCCACGCAAGCCGCGGGGTACGGGCCGTTCGCCTTTGAGTCTAGCGTAGGCCCGTCTGACACCGTGTCCGCGGAAATCCGCGTTGCAGAAGGGAAAACCGCCGCAAATCGGCGTCTCGGTGGCGCGTCAGGCGCCGCGGGGCAGCAGATCGGGGCGCAGATCGAGCAGCGCGGCCACCGGAAGGCCCACGACGTTGAGGTAATCGCCCTCGATCGCGCGCACCAGCGCCCCTCCCCGCTCCTGGATCGCGTAGCCCCCGGCGCGGCCCCGCCACTCGCCGGTGGCGACGTAGGCGGCGATCTGCGCATCGGTGAGCGGGCGGAACGTCACGGACGTCTCCGCCACGGCGTTGACGTCCACCGGTTCGCCCGCGGGCCGGCGGTCGTGCACGAGCGACACACCCGACACCACGACGTGGGTGCGGCCCGCCAGCAGGCTCAGCGTGGCCGCCGCCTGCGCCTCGTCCAGTGGCTTGCCGAAGATGGCGCCGTCGAGCGTCACCAGGGTGTCGA
>CAZXNX010000380.1:0-2855 GCA_964642225.1 uncultured Solirubrobacteraceae bacterium
CGCGCTGGGCGCGTGCTGGTGGCCTGCTGCGGCTGGAATCGGTGCAGAACGCCACCGACCAGGCACGCGCCGCGGCGCTGACGCTGCAGGGCCAACACCCGGTATACGCCGCCCTGCCCTGGTTCTGGAGCGAGCAGGGCCCGCTGCGCCTGCAGATGACCGGCCTGATGCCCGCGCCCGATGCGCCGGGCGTGCAGCGCCACCGCCGGCTCGTACCGGCACACGTGGCCGGCCAGGCGCAGGCGCAGGCCCAGGTCGACGTCCTCCAGGTAGGCGAAGAACCGCTCCTCGAAGCCGCCGACGGCCAGCACGGCCGAGCGGCGGTAGACCGCGGCGCCCGCGCAGGCGGCGAACACGTCCCCCGCCGTGTCCCAGCGCCCCTCGTCGCGCCGGCCGCGGCCCCGCTGCTCGCAGACCCCGTCGCGGCGCAGGATGTCGCCGGCGTCGTCGATCACGCCGGGATCGTGGAGGGAGACCATCTTGGTGGCCACGGAGGCCACCCGCGGGTCGGCGATGAGCGGGGCGCCGGCCCGCTCCAGCCAGTCGGGGCGCAGCTCGACGTCGCTGTTGACGAGCGCCACCAGCTCGGCGGAGGCCTCCTGGAGGCCCACGTTCGCGGCGGCGGCGAAGCCGGTGTTGGTCGCCAGCGCCACCACGCGCACGTCGGGCGCCTCGGCGGCGAGCCACGCGGCGGTGCCGTCGGCCGAGCCGTTGTCGACCACGATGATCTCGTCGGGCGCCACCGTCTGGGCCCGGAGGGAGGCGAGCAGCCCGGGCAGCCAGCGCCGCCCGTTCCAGCTGGGCACCACCACCGCGCGGCGCACGGTCAATCGACGGGCTCGCGGGGCCGGGCGGCCAGGGTGGCGGCGGGGCGGCGCAGCAGCGGCCAGCTGCGGCGGTGCTCGTCGACCCGGTAGCGGGCGAGCACGCCGAGGGTGCGCAGGCCGTACTCCACGCTGGCCGGGAACGAGACGCTGGAGGCCTCGAGGAAGTAGCGGGTGGGGATGGCGACCTCGTGGACGCGGGCCCCGGCCCCCACCACCTGGGCGAAGATCTCCTGGTCGAAGACGAAGCCGTCGGCGTTGCGCAGGAAGGGGATCGTGCGCAGCAGGTCGACCGAGAACGCCCGGTAGCCGGTGTGGTACTCGGAGAACTCGCGGCGGAAGGCCCGGTTCTCCACCCAGCTCAGGAAGCGGTTGCCCACCCACTTCCATCGCGGCATGCCGCCGCTGATGGCCTCGTCCTCCAGCAGGCGCGAGCCGATCACCACGTCGGCGTGGCCCTCGAGGATCGGGCGGGCCATCTCGGCGACGAGCCCGGGGTCGTACTGGTTGTCGGCGTGGACCATCACCACCACGTCGGCGCCGTCGAGCGCGGCCCGCACGTAACAGACCTTCTGGTTGGCGCCGTAGCCGCGGTTGGTCGGGGTGCGCAGCACCTCGAAGCCGGCGTCGAGGGCCGCCTGGGCGGTGTCGTCGGGGCTGTGGTCGTCGACCAGCAGGGCGCGGTCGGCCTCGCCGGCCGGCAGCGACTCGGCCACGTGGCCGACGGTGCGCGACGCGTTGTAGGCGGGCAGCACGACGTGGACCTTCCGGGCGCCGCCGCGGTCGGTGACCAGCAGCTCGTCCGGCTCGCGGACGGCGACCTTGCAGGCCAGCACGACGCGCTCGTCGCCCAGCGACAGGGAGAGGAGGCGCTCCTGCGGCAGCCGGTCGCGCAGGCGGGCCAGCCCGGCCCCCAGCGCGCCGCCGCGCTCGGCCAGGCCGCTGAGCCAGTAGCCGGGCGAGAAGGACCGCACGAACGACACGTCCTGGGCGATGACCAGGCCGCGGGCGGCGATCAGCTCGCGCAGGGTGCGGCGGGGCAGCAGGAACGTGTGGGCCGGCAGGTAGCCCCACCAGCGCCCGCCGGCCAGGCGGGCGACGGGCGAGGACGGGTCGGGGGTGACGACGAGGAGGGCGCCGCCGGGCGCCAGCAGCTCCGCGCACCGGTCCAGGGCGCCGGCAGGGTCCTCCAGGTGCTCGATGACGTCGGCCATCACGATCGCGTCGAAGGTGCGGCCGTCCAGCGCCGGGTCGTCGAGCGTGCCGTGCAGCACGGGCAGGCCGAGCGTGTCGCGCACGTGGCGCACGGCGTCGTCGGAGAGCTCGACGCCCTCGGCGGCGAAGCCGCGGCGGCGGGCCTCGTCCGTCAGCAGGCCGTGCCCGCAGCCCACGTCCAGCAGCGACCCGCCGGGGGGGACCTGCGCGGCGACCATGTCCAGGAGGCGCCCGGCGGTCGCGCGGCGGCCCTCCTCCTCCTGCAGGTAGTCCTCGTCCGCCATGTCGCGGTAGAGGGCGTGGAGCTCCTCACCGGCCGGCAGCGACGGCTGGTAGACCGTGTCGCACTCCCGGCACCGGTACAGGTCGCCGTGCTCGCCGGGGGCGTGGCAGGACGGCGCGAAGCGGTGCGAGGACAGCTCCTGCGTCCCGCCGGGCCAGGCGAGGTCCAGCGTTCCGCCGCAGATGCGGCACGTCGTCGGGCTGTCCATGGCGAGCGCCGGTCCGGGCCGGGAGCTAGCCCTCGACCGCGGCGTAGACCTCGTCGAGGAGCGCGTCGCGGTCGGAGAGGTCGTAGTGCTCGGCGAGGTAGCGGTCGGTCTCCTCGCGCGGCTTGCCGCTGAGGGCCATGTCCAGGGCCACGAGGCGCGCGCCCTCGCTGTCGTCGGCGGCCACCGGCTCGGGCTCGGGCTCGGCCTGGGTCAGCTCGACCTCGACCTCGGCCTCGGCGACCTCCCCGTCGGCGACCGGCGCCTCCTCGTGCGGCGGCTGCGGCGCGGCGGGCTCCTCGTGGTACTCCGGGGCCGGGGCCGCGTG
>CAZXNX010000381.1:0-2830 GCA_964642225.1 uncultured Solirubrobacteraceae bacterium
CCTTACGCCCGCCGGCGCCCGACGACGCCCACGCGCTGCTGTCGCTGGCCTCCTACCACCGCGTCACGCAGTGGTTCTCGTGGGGCCCGTACACCCACATCGAGCAGCCCCGGGAGTACATCGAGCGCTGCGCGGGGCAGCGCGAGCGGGGCGAGCAGCTCGACCTGCTCGTCGTGCACCGCAACGCCGGGCCGGTCGGCATCACCGGCCTCAGCGAGTTCGCGCCCCGCGACCGCCACTGCATGGTCGGCACCTGGTTCGGCACCGACTTCTGGGGCACCGGGATGAACCGCGAGAGCAAGGCGCTGATGGCCCACCTGGCCTTCGTGCTGCTCGGGCAGAACCGGCTGGGCTCCTACTCCAACCCCCACAACGAGCGCTCCACGCGCGCGCTCGAGGGCGTCGGCTTCACCCGCGAGGGCGTGCTGCGCCAGTGGCACCGCCACGGCGAGAAGTTCCTCGACGTGAACGTGTTCGGGATGCTGCGCGACGAGTGGGAGACGGGGACGCTGCGCGCGGAGTTCCCCGTCGAGTTCGAGGGCGCGATCCCGCCCGCCTTCCTCGCCGGCTGAGCGACGCTCAGGACTTCTTGGCTTCCCAGCTGAAGCCGCGGATGGCGAAGAACACGCCGCCGACCGTCCAGATGGCGATGACCGCCAGCCCGCTGAGGGTGTCCGTCAGGGGTTTGCCCGTGATCATCGCCGCCGTGAGCCCGTCGATGACGTGCACGAGCGGCAGCGCGGCGGCCAGGTCGCGCAGGAACGCCGGCGCATTGTCGACGTCGTAGAACACGCCGCTGATGAAGATCACCGGCAGGAAGACGATGTTGACGTAGGCGGGAGCCGAGTCGAAGTTGGGGATCACGTGCGACCAGGCGACGCCGAGCGAGGCCAGGCAGACGACGCCGGCGATGACGTAGACGATGAGCTCCAGCCAGTTCAGCGGCCAGCCCGTCCCGAAGAAGAAGCGCCCGGCGAGGATGATCAGCGCGACCTGGATGAAGGCGTTGGTCACCGCGTTGCCGAGGATCCCGCCCAGGTAGGCGCGGGTCGACAGCGGCGTGCCGCGGATGCGCTTGAGCACGCCCTCCTCGCGCAGGAACGTGAGGTTCATCGCCAGCGCGCTGAAGGTGGTGGACATGATGGCCAGGCCGGCGATGCCGGGGACGATCACGTTCAGGTCGGCCTGGTTGCCGGCGAAGATCGCGCCGAACAGCGCGAGGAAGAGCAGCGGCAGGGCGAAGTTGAAGAAGGCCGCCGACGGGTTGCGCCAGAACATCCGGCGCTCGAGCCGGTACTGGCGCCAGGTCATGGCCACGGACTCAGACACCGGCCACCTCGGGTGCGGGGGTGACCGCGTCGGCGTCGGCGGTGAGCTCCAGGTAGACGTCCTCCAGGCTCGGGCGGGTCACCGTCAGCTCCGGCACGGTGCGCCCGGCGGCGAGCGCCGCCGACGTCAGCTCGTGCACGAGCTGCGTGGGGTCGTCGACCTGCTCCTCGCGCAGGGCGCCGTCCTCGTCCCGCCACGACACGCGGGTGCGGACCGTCGCCCCGACGCCCAGCTCGGCGGGCGTGCCGACGGCCTGGAACACGCCGTCCTTGATGATCGCCACGCGGTCGGCCAGCTCCTGGGCCTCGTCGAGGTAGTGGGTGGTGAGCACCACCGTCTTGCCCAGGTCGCGCAGGGAGCGGATGGTGTCCCAGGAGGCACGGCGCGCGGCCGGGTCGAAGCCGGTGGTCGGCTCGTCCAGGAAGATCAGCTCGGGGTCGCCGACGAGGGCCAGGGCCAGGTCCAGCCGGCGTAGCTGGCCGCCCGAGAGCTGGCGGGTGGTGGCCTCGGTCTTGCCCTCCAGCCCGACGACGGCGATCGTCTCGTCCACGTCGCGCGGGTGCGGGTACATGGAGGCCCAGTGGGCGACGGCCTCGCGGACCCGGATGTGGCGGTACATCCCGGTGGTCTGCAGGACGATGCCGGTCCGCTGGCGCAGGGCGACCGGCCGGTCGCCGGGGTCGAAGCCCAGCACGCTGACCTCGCCGGACGTGCGGTGGCGGTAGCCCTCGAGGATCTCCACCGTGGTGGTCTTGCCGGCGCCGTTGGGGCCCAGCAGGCCGAACACCTCGCCGCGCCCCACCGAGAACGAGATGCCGCGTACGGCCTCGAACGCTCCGTAGGTCTTGCGCAGGTCGGAGACCGCGATCGCGGTTTCGGTGCTCACGAGGGTGAAGCATGGCAGGATCGGGGCCATGGCCATCGCTCCCGGCCCGGCCGGACCGCAGCGGGTTCTGCGCTGCGCGTGCGTGGACATCGGCACCAACACGACCCGCCTGCTCGTCGCCGACCGCACGCCCGGCGGCCTGCGGACCGTCGTGGTGGCGCGGGCGTTCGTGCCGCTCGGCGCGGCCGCGCTGGCCCCGGGCGCGCTCGCCGCCACGACCGCCGCGCTGTGCACGGCGGTCACCGGGCACCTGGAGATCGCCCGCGAGCACGACGTCGACGTGTTGCGCGTGGTCGGCACGGCCGCGCTGCGCGCCGCCGAGGACCCCGACGCCCTCTGCGCCGCGGTCCGGGCCGCCGCCGGAACCGACGTGGAGATCCTCACCCCGCAGGAGGAGGCCCGGCTGGCCTTCCGGGGCGCCACCGGGACCCTGCTCTCCCCGCACGCGCTCCCGGGCGAGGTGGCCGTCGTGGACGTCGGCGGCGGCTCGACCGAGGTGGCGGTGGGGGAACCGCCGGGCGCCGTGCGGTGGTGGCGCTCGGTGCCCCTGGGCTCCGCCGCCCTGACCGCCGCGCCCGTCCGCACCGACCCGCCCGCCTGGGCGGAGATCGACGC
>CAZXNX010000382.1:0-2817 GCA_964642225.1 uncultured Solirubrobacteraceae bacterium
GCCAAGGTGCAGGCCGACGTCGACCGCCTCGTCTCCTCGAGGCTCCCGGTCTCCTCCTACGCCTTCGAGGGGTGGGCCTCGTTGCCCCGCGACTTCGTCGTCGCGCAGATCGCCCGCCTGCGCGCCCGGGGGATTCGCGCCGTGCTCTACCTGCGGTCGTTCGTCGCCGACGACACCGCCGGGACGGAGCTGCCCGGCTCCGCCGCGGACGCGCTGGCCCGGCGGATCGTGGCCCGCCACGCCGACGGCTCGCCCTACCTCATCCCCTCGCCGTTCCCGGGCGGGCAGGCGGCGGTCATCGACTTCACCAACCCGGCGGCCCGCTCGTGGTGGCGCGCCCGCGTGCGCGGCCTGCTCGACACGGGCGCCGAGGGGTTCATGAACGACTTCGGCGAACAGGTCCTGCCCGACATGCGCTTCGCCGACGGCAGCACCGGCGTGACGATGCACAACCGCTCGGCGGTCCTGCAGGCGACGGTCACGCGGCAGGCCGTCGACGCCTGGGAGCGCGCGCATCCCGGTCGCCACGTCTTCTTCTTCCAGCGGGCCGGCTACCGCGGCTCCGCCGCGCAGGAGAGCGCCCAGTTCCCGGGCGACGAGACGGTCGACTGGAGTGCGGCGACCGGGCTGGCCTCCGTCGTCCCGGACATGCTGAACCGGGCGGTGGGCGGCGCCGCCGCGCTGTCGATCGACATCGGGGGCTACGCCCAGTTCACCCCCGACACGCCGATCCTGCCGCCGACCGGCGCGGAGCTTTTCACGCGCTGGTCGCAGCTCGCCGCGCTCACGCCGTTCTTCCGCGTGCACAACTCCGGCCTGGACGGCGTGCGGATGCCGTGGGACTTCGACGCGGCCACCCAGCGACGGTGGACGGCCGCCGCGCGCCTGCACGCACGCGCCACCCCGCTGCTGCGGCGGCTGTGGCGCGCCTTCGTGCGCACCGGCGTGCCCATGACGCGCCCGTTGTGGCTCGTCGACCCGCGGGGCGCACGCGGCCCGCGCGGCGACGACGAGTGGCTGCTGGGCGACGACCTGCTGGTGGCGCCGGTGGTGGCCGAAGGCGCCCGCACGCGTCCGGTGCGCCTGCCGCCCGGCTGCTGGCGCCACCACGGCACCGGCCCCCGCCTGGCGGGCGCGCGCACCGTCACGGTGGCGGCCCCGCTGGACGAGCTGCCGTGGTTTACGCGGTGCGGGCACCCGCTGCGCTGAACGAGCGGCAACGCGCCAGTACGGTCCCGGGTGCGTGGTAATCACGGATGACGCTCCCGTGGGCTGGTGGTCCACTGGACCTTCCGTCCCACACGCCAGGAGGCACACGATGGCCACCGTCGAGCAGCCGCAGATCTACGCCGCGCCGGGTCAGGAAGGCAGTCCGGTGCAGGTGAAGGACCGCTACGAGAACTTCATCGGCGGTGCATGGGTCGCACCGGTGGAGGGTCGCTACACCGACAACCTCACGCCGGTCACGGGCCAGCCCTTCACCCAGGTCCCCTCGTCCACGCCGGCCGACATCGAGCTCGCGCTCGACGCCGCCCACGCCGCCTTCCCGGGCTGGAGCCAGCGCTCGCTCACCGAGCGCGCCGCCGTGCTCAACGCGGTGGCCGACGCCATCGACGAGCACGCCGAGATGCTCGCGGTCGCCGAGAGCTGGGACAACGGCAAGCCGGTGCGCGAGACGCTCGCCGCCGATGTGCCGCTGGCCGCCGACCACTTCCGCTACTTCGCCAGCGTCATCCGCGGCGAGGAGGGGACGATCGGGGAGATCGACAAGGACACGATGGCCTACCACTTCCGCGAGCCGCTCGGCGTGGTGGGGCAGATCATCCCGTTCAACTTCCCGCTGCTGATGGCGGCGTGGAAGATCGCCCCCGCGCTGGCCGCCGGCAACTGCACCGTGGTCAAGCCCGCCAGCCCGACGCCGTGGTCGATCCTGAAGTTCGCGGAGATCATCCAGGACATCGTGCCGCCCGGCGTGCTCAACATCGTCAACGGCCCGGGCGCCGAGACGGGGCGGGCGCTGGCCTCCAGCACCCGCATCGCCAAGGTCGCCTTCACCGGCGAGACGGTCACCGGCCGCCTCATCATGGGCTACGCGGCGCAGAACCTCATCCCCTCGACGACGGAGCTCGGCGGCAAGTCCCCGAACATCTTCTTCGGGGACATCATGGACGCCGACGACGCCTTCTTCGACAAGGCGATCGAGGGGCTCGTGCTCTACGCGTTCAACAAGGGCGAGGTGTGCACCTGCCCGTCGCGGGCGCTCATCGACGAGCGCATCTACGACGACTTCATGCCCCGCGTGCTGGAGCGCATCGAGGCGATCGTCCAGGGCCACCCGCTCGACCCGGCGACGATGATCGGGCCGCAGGTGTCCGCCTCGCAGCTGGAGAAGGTTTCCGGCTACGTCGACATCGGCCGCGCCGAGGGCGCCGAGGTGCTCATCGGCGGTGAGCGGCCCGACTTGGGCGGCGAGCTGGCCGGCGGCTACTTCTACAAGCCGACCGCCCTGAAGGGCACCAACGACATGCGCGTGTTCCAGGAGGAGATCTTCGGGCCCGTGGTGGCGGTGACGACCTTCAAGGACGAGGCGCAGGCCCTGGAGATCGCCAACGACACGATGTACGGGCTGGGCGCCGGCGTCTGGACGCGCGACGGCGCCAAGGCGTTCCGCATGGGCCGCGGGATCCAGGCGGGGCGGGTGTGGACCAACTGCTACCACCTGTATCCGGCCGGCGCGGCGTTCGGCGGCTACAAGGCCTCCGGCGTCGGGCGCGAGAACCACCGCATGATGCTCGACCACTACCAGCAGACGAAGAA
>CAZXNX010000383.1:0-2808 GCA_964642225.1 uncultured Solirubrobacteraceae bacterium
ACGGCGCGCCACCCGTGGGCGGTGTGGCGCTCCAGGACGACGAGGCGGCCCGCGCGGCGGGGCTGCACCTGGCCGCGCTCGCGGGCGCGATCGCCGCGGGCCACGGAGGTGGACAGAGTGCGCAGCCCGATGGCCGAGCGCACCTTCACGCCGTGCGCGGCGGACACGGACGACGTGCCCGCGGCCGCGCTCTCGGCCCGCACGGCCTGCGTCAGGCCGTCGCCGAGGGTCACGCGGACCGCGCCGCGGCCGGGAAGCACGCGCGAGAACGCGTAGCGGTGGCGCTTGGTGTGCGCGCGGGTGAGCGTCTTCCACGTCGTGGCGCCGCGCGCCTGGAACTGGAGCGCGACGAGCTGGCGGGCGTTGCCGCCCGTGACCCGGCCGGCGATGCGCACGTGCTGGCCCCAGCGGACCGAGCCGCGCTCGAGCTTGGCCGAGACGGCCGTGGCGGACGGGGAGACGGCGGCCGTGGGCGCCGCGGCAGAGGCCGTGGCGAGGGTGGCCGGAACGACGCAGGCGAGCCCGCACAGGGCTCCTGCCACGTGGCGAGCACGCGAATGGGACATGGGCCTCATGACGAGGTCCTCCTTCGGTTTGGCCGCCTACGGGGTTAGCTGACGGGCTCGCAGTGACGCGCACGTGCATCCGGCACGTGACACGACAGCGCTACGGCCGCAGCAGCGGCCGATTCGCCCCCGCCGGCCCCTGAACTCCGGGTCCGGCCATGGGTCCCCCGCTCGTGCGCATGGAAGCGCGACGACTCGACGATCGACGAACGACACGGAACTGTAGAGCAGGCGCATCGGCGGGGTGTGCGGTCGCGCACACCCCGGCGGAGCCCGCGCTCAGGCCGCTTCCGGCACCTCGTGGAGCCCGGCCAGCTCGCCGAGCGGGACGAACGACTCGCGCAGCTTGGCCAGCCCGAGGCGGATCCGGCTCTTGGCCGTCCCGAGCGGCACGCCGGCGCGGCGGGCGATCTCGTCGGCGGTCATGCCGCCCCAGTAGGCCAGGACGACGGCCTCGCGCTGGGCGTCGGGCAGCTCCTTCAGCGCCTCGATGGCCGCCTCGTGCGTGTGCTCGCGCTCGGCGTGCAGGCCGGGCTGCTCGTCGGCACGGCCCTCGGTGCGGGCGGCGACGACCTTGAGCCGGTCGCTCACGCGGCCGGCGGCCTGGCCCTCGCGCCAGAGGTCCAGGGCCCGGCTGCGGGCCATGAGGCGCACGTAGCTGCCCAGCTCGCCCCGGCTGGCGTCGAAGCTGCCGGGCCGGCGCCACAGCCGCAGGAACACGTCCTGGACGATGTCCTGGGCCTGGGCCGCGTTGCCGCAGATGCGGTAGGCCGTGGCGTAGACGGCGCGGTGGTGGCGGTCGTATGCGTCGCTGAATTCCTGGGGGTCTGAGAGGTCCATGGCTGCGTCCCTTTCGGGGCCGTCGGGTGGTGTCCGTGAGGATCTACCCAGAGTGTATAGGTTTTCCTCAACATTGTTCAACATGCTGTGGAAACCCGCCGACAAGGGGCCACGTGTTTGCACGCGCGGGGCCGGCCGGGGACAATCGAGCGCATGCCCAACCCCGAACGCCTCACCGGACTCGACGCCTCCTTCCTGCACCTGGAGAACGACGGCGCCCACATGCACGTGGCCGGCGTGCTCGTGTTCGAGGGCCAGGCCCCGCACTACGACGACCTCGCGCGCATGATCGAGTCGCGGCTGCACCTCGTCCCCCGCTACCGCCAGCGACTCGCCTTCGTGCCCTTCGGGCAGGGGCGCCCGGTGTGGGTGGACGACCCGCACTTCAACATCGCCTACCACCTGCGGCACGCCGCGCTGCCCTCCCCCGGCACCGACCACGAGCTGCGCATCCTCGCCGGGCGCCTGTTCGCCCAGGAGCTCGACCGGGCCAAGCCGCTGTGGGAGCTGTCGCTGGTCGAGGGGCTGCAGGGAGACCGCTTCGCACTCATCTCCAAGACGCATCACGCGCTCGTCGACGGCGTCTCCGGGGTGGACATCACCTCGATCCTGTTCGACACCTCCCCGGACCCGGCGCCGGTCGCCGCGCCCGACCGCCCGTGGATCCCGCGCCCCGTGCCGACCTCCTCCCAGCTCCTGGGCGACGCCCTCGTGGAGCGGGCCACCGTCCCGGCCGAGGTCGCCCGCGGCGTGCGCGCCGTCGTGCGCCGTCCCCGCAAGGTGCTCGAGTCGGTGGCCGAAGGGGTCGCCGGCGTCGGCGCCACCCTGTGGGCCGGCCTGGCCGACTCCGCCCCCGACTCCCCCTTCAACGTCCCGATCGGCCCGCACCGGCGGTACACGTGGGCCGAGGCGTCGCTGGAGGACATCAAGGAGACCAAGAACGTCCTGGGCGGCACGGTCAACGACGTCGTGCTGGCGGCGGTCAGCCTGGCCATCGGCCGCTTCCTCAAGGGGCGCGGCGAGGACATCCACGGCAAGGAGCTGCGGGCCATGGTGCCCGTCTCGGTCCGCGCCGACGTCGAGCAGGGCGCGCTGGGCAACCGGGTCGCCGCCATATGGGCGCCGCTGCCGGTGGGGGTCGAGGACCCGGTCGAGAGCCTGGCGATCGTCCGCAAGGCGATGGGCAACCTGAAGGAGTCCGGCCAGGCGGTCGGCGCCCAGGTGCTCACCGAGCTGTCGGACTTCGCGCCCCCCACCATCATGAGCCAGGCCGCGCGGCTGTCGGCGCGCCAGCGGTTCTTCAACCTCGTGGTCACCAACGTGCCCGGGCCGCAGATCCCGCTGTACCTCCTGGGCCGCAAGATGCTGCGCTTCTACCCCGTCGTCCCCATCGCCCAGAACC
>CAZXNX010000384.1:0-2801 GCA_964642225.1 uncultured Solirubrobacteraceae bacterium
CCGCCCACCAGCACCAGCGGCGCGGCGGGGTCGAGCGGACCGGTGGCGCCCTCCAGGGCGTCGAGCCCGTCGAGCAGCGAGGTGAGCGCGCCGTCGTAGGCCCCCTGGAGGATCTGGCCGGGCGTGGTGGTGTGCCGCAGGCCGGTGATGGTGCCGGCCGCGGTGGGCAGGTCGGGGGTGCGCTCGCCGTCCAGGTAGGGCAGGACGACGACCTCGCCGGCGGGCTGCACCGCGTCGCGGTCCAGGCCGAGCCAGCCCGCCATCCGGTCCACGGCCAGCGTGGCGTTGAGCGTGCAGGCCAGGGGGAGGAACCGGTGGGCGGCGTCCGCGAACCCGGCGACGAGGCCCGCGGCGTCGGCGGCGGGCCGGTCGGTCACCGCGTAGGCCGTGCCGGAGGTCCCCAGGCTGATGACCGGCGTGCCGGCGTCGAGGCCCAGGCCCACGGCCGCAGCCATGTTGTCGCCCGTCCCGGCGGCGACCACCACGTCGGCCCGCAGCCCCAGCTCGGCCGCGACCGGGGTCCGGACGGTGTCGGCCACCTCGCCGGCCCGCAGCACCTGGGGCAGGAGCGCGGGGTCCAGGTCGACCCGCTCGAGGGCGAGCACGTCGGTGGCGTACGCCTCCCGGGCGGGCGACCACCAGCCGGTGCCGGAGGTGTCGCCGCGGTCGCTCACCGCGCGCCCGCTGAGCCGCTCGGTGAGGTAGTCGTGGGGGAGCCGCACCGCGGCGGCCGCCGCGGCCACCTCCGGGGCGGTGCGGCGCAGGTGGGCCCACTTGGTGACGGTGAAGGAGGGGACGGGCACGCTGCCGACCCGCGCGGCCCAGGCGTCCGGCCCGCCGAGGTCCTCCACCAGGCCCGCCGCGTCGGCGGCGCTGGTCGTGTCGTTCCACAGCGGGGCGTCCTGCAGGGGCTGCCCGGCCGCGTCCAGGACCACCAGACCGTGCTGCTGGCCGGCAACGGCGATCGCCGACAGCTCCCCGGCCATCCCGGTCTGGGCCAGCGCGTCGGTCAGCGCCGTCCACCAGCCCCGCGGGTCGCTCAGCCGGGCGCCCCCGGTGCCGTGGACCTCGTGCGGCGCATGGCCGCGGGCGACGGTGCGGCCGTCCTGCACGTCGACGACGAGCACCTTGGTTCCTTGGGTCGAGCAGTCGACGCCGGCCACCAGCGTTGCCATGTCACTCCTGTCGGGCGCGCGCACGGGAGCGTGCGCTGCGGTAGTTTGTTGTACCACACGACTAATTCGGTGTTCCAGCCGGGAAGGTACGCACATGACCGCATTCGAGCCGCGTCCAGAGCATCGCTTCACCTTCGGCCTGTGGACCCTGGGCAACGTGGGCCGCGATCCGTTCGGCGATCCGACCCGCGCCGAGGTCGATCCGGTCGACACCGTCGGCCTCCTCGGCCAGCTCGGGGCCTGGGGGGTCAACCTCCACGACAACGATCTCGTGCCCTTCGGCGCGTCCCCCGCCGAGCGCGATCGCATCGTCGCGCGCTTTAGGGCGGCCGTCGACGCGGCGGGCCTCGTCGTGCCGATGACCACGACGAACCTCTTCACCCACCCGATCTTCAAGGACGGCGCCTTCACCGCCAACGATCCGGCCGTGCGCCGCTTCGCCCTGCAGAAGACGATGCGCTCGATCGACCTGGGCGCCGAGCTCGGGGCGACGACCTACGTGTTCTGGGGTGGTCGCGAGGGCAGCGAGGTCACCGCCGCCAAGCCGACCGGCGACGCCTACTCGCGCTACCTGGAGGCGCTGAACTTCCTGTGCGGGTACGTGCGCGACCAGGGCTACGACATGCGGTTCGCCCTGGAGCCCAAGCCCAACGAGCCGCGCGGCGACTCGTTCCTGGCCACGGTGGCCCACGCGCTCACCTTCATCGACCACCTCGACCACCCCGACATGGTGGGCGTCAACCCCGAGGTGGCCCACGAGACGATGGCCGGGCTCAACTTCGTGCACGCCGTCGCGCTGGCGCTGTGGGCGGGCAAGCTGTTCCACATCGACCTCAACTCGCAGCGCATGAGCCGCTACGACCAGGACTTCCGCTTCGGGCAGGAGGACCTCAAGGAGGCGTTCCTGCTCGTGCGGCTGCTCGAGGGCGCCGGCTACACCGGCCCGCGGCACTTCGACGCGCACGCCCTGCGGGTCGAGGACGCCGCCGGCGTGGAGGAGTTCGCGCGTGGCTGCATGCGCACCTACCTCATCCTGGCCGAGAAGGCGCGCGCCTTCGACGCCGACCCCCGCGTCGCCGAGGCCCTGGCCGCCGCGCAGGTGCCCGAGCTGGCGCAGCCCACCGTCGGGCCGTACTCGCCCCAGGCCGCCCAGGCCCTGGCCGACGAGGCGTTCGACGTGGACGCCATCGCGGCCCGCGGGGCCGGCCACGAGCGCGTGGACCAGCTCGTGGTGGAGTGCCTGCTGGGCGTCTGATGGCCACCGGCCAGAGCGCCATCCGGGGCGCCAACCTCGCGGTCGTCCTGCAGCTCGTCGCCGCCGAGGGCGAATGCTCCCGGGCCGGGATCGCGCTGCGCACCGGGCTGAACAAGTCGACGGTCTCCAGCCTCGTGGCCGAGCTCATCGCCACGGGGCTGCTTTCCGAGACCGGGGAGGACGAGTACCCCGGCCGGGTCGGGCGCCCCGCCCGGCTGGTGCGCCTCAACGGCGATGCGGTGGTGGGCGTGGGCCTGGAGCTCGGCGTCGACGCCCTGACCGTCTGCGCGCTGGACCTCGGCGGGCGCCGGCGCCTGAGCGCGCACGCCGAGCTGGAACAGGCGGGCCGCGCACCGGAGCCGGTGCTGCGC
>CAZXNX010000385.1:0-2788 GCA_964642225.1 uncultured Solirubrobacteraceae bacterium
GTGGTGGCCTACGAGCCGATCTGGGCGATCGGCACCGGCCTGGTCGCGACCCCCCAGCAGGCGCAGGACGCGTGCGCCTTCGTGCGCGCGCTGGTGGCCGCCCGCTCCCCGGAGGCCGCCGCCACGCTGCGCGTCCTCTACGGCGGGTCGATGAACGCCGACAACGCCGCCGAGCTGCTCGCCCTGGAGGACGTCGACGGCGGCCTCGTGGGCGGCGCCTCCCTGAAGCCCGACACCTTCGCCGCCATCGTGGAGGCCGCCGCGTGAGCCTCCCTGCGCCCAGCGCCTGCCTCGTCGTCCTGGACGGCTGGGGCCTGGCCCCGGACGGCCCGGGCAACGCCGTGTCGCTGGCGCAGACCCCGACGTTCGACGCGCTGTGGGAGCAGTACCCGACCACCACGCTGACCGCCTGCGGCCGTGCCGTGGGCCTGCCCGACGGGCAGATGGGCAACTCCGAGGTCGGGCACCTCAACCTCGGCGCCGGCTCGGTCATCCGCCAGGACCTCACCCGCATCAACGACGCGGTGGCCGACGGCACGCTGGACGAGAACCCGGTGCTGCGCGACGTCCTGCGCGGCGGCGACCGCGTGCACCTCATCGGCCTGGCCTCCGACGGCGGCATCCACTCCGGCTGGAAGCACCTCAAGGCCCTCATCGAGCTGGCCCGCGACATGGGCGTCAAGGACCTCGTCGTCCACGCCTTCACCGACGGGCGCGACACGCTGCCGCACGCCGGCGAGGCGCTGCTGGAGGAGCTCGAGGACTGGTGCCACACCGCCGGCAACGCCCGCGTCGGCACCGTCATCGGCCGCTACTTCGCCATGGACCGCGACAAGCGCTGGGACCGCCTGCAGCTCGCCTACGACCTGCTCGTCCACGGCACGGCCGCCCACGCCGCGCCCAACGCGGCCGCCGCCTTGCGCGACGCCTACGAGCGGGGGGAGACGGACGAGTTCGTCACCGCCACCACCGTCGGGGACGAGGCCCTGATCCGCCCCGGCGACGCCGTGATCGGCTTCAACTTCCGCCCCGACCGCATGCGCGAGATCACCCAGGCGCTGGCCGACCCGGCCTTCACCGAGATCGACCGCGGCGGCGTCGCCACGGTCGGCACCTACGTGTGCCTGACCGAGTACCAGGAGGGCTGGCCCTACCCGATCGCCTTCCCGCCCTCACGGCCCAAGACGACGATCTCCGCGATCGTGGCCGCCGCCGGCGGGCACCAGGTGCACGTCGCCGAGACCGAGAAGTACCCGCATGTCACCTACTTCTTCAACGGCGGCGAGGAGACCCCGTACGAGGGCGAGCATCGCGAGATGGCGCAGTCGCCCCGCGACGTGGCCACCTACGACCTCAAGCCCGAGATGTCGGCGCGGGCCGCGGCGGACAAGTTCATCCAGGCGTGGAAGGACGACGCCCCGCGCTTCGGGATCATCAACTTCGCCAACGCGGACATGGTCGGCCACACGGGGGTCATCCCCGCGGCGGTCAAGGCGGTCGAGGCGGTAGACGCCTGCCTGGCCGACGTCGTCGCCGCGGTGACGGAGAGCGGCGGCGTGCTGCTCATCACCGCCGACCACGGCAACGCCGATCACATGCTCGAGCCGGACGGCTCGCCCAACACCCAGCACTCCCTCAACCCCGTCCCGGTGATCGTCACCGAGGAGGGGCTGACGTTGCGCGAGGGCGGCGTGCTGGCCGACGTCTCGCCGACGCTCCTGCAGATCATGGGGATCGAGCAGCCGTCGACGATGACGGGCTCGAGCCTCATCAGCTGAGTCAGCCGAGGCGGTCGCGCACCCAGCCGGCGATGTCGGGGACGGCGCGCGGGTCGATGGTGTGGGGCATCGGGCTCTCGCGGTAGGTCACGTCGGCGCCGGCTGCCTCGAGCTGCTCGCGGGCCAGGCGGGCGAACCCGACGTCGATCACCGGGTCCAGCGACCCGTGGGCGATGCAGACCGGGAAGCCCTGGCGGTCGCTCAGGTCGTGCGCGAAGCCGGGGACGGTGGCCATGAAGCCGCTCATGGCGAGGATCCCGGCGGGGCGGGGGCGGGCCGGGTACACCTCGTCCGGCACGGCCGGGCCGAGGCCGAGCGCGTAGGCCATCACCGCGCCCTGGCTGAAGCCGCCGATGACGGTGCGCTCCCACGGGACGCCGATGCGCTCGGGCAGGCCGGTGAGGAGGTCGTTCAGCAGGCCGAAGCTGGCCTGGAAGGTCTGTGGGTCCGGATAGCCCACGCGGGGCACCACGTACCAGTGGCGGCCGCCCGGGGGCAGCGCCAGCGGGCCGCCCGGGGTGACGCCGACCCAGCGGCGCTCGGGGTCCAGCACGTCCAGGAAGCCGTGCAGGTCCTGCTCGTCGGCGCCGCGGCCGTGGAGCAGCACGATCGCGCCCTGGGGGTCGGGATCGGCGGCGGGGCGGATGAGGTGGACGAGTTCGGGCATCGGTTGGTCCTCGACAGCAGTTGATTGCACGTGCAACAATACGGACGAACCCTGCGGAAGACCCCGTAGTGGCGCGACCGACCTCCCTGTTACGTTCGATTGGCCATGGCTTCCACCGTATCGGCGACACCCCTCCTGGACTCCCGCGAACTCGCCGCCTGGCGCGGCATGCTGCGGGCCCACATGGCCCTCACCAAGGCGCTGGACCTGCGCCTGGAGGAGGAGCACGGCCTGTCGCTCACCTCCTACGAGGTGCTGCTGCACGTGGACGACTCCGGTGAGGACCGCATGCGCATGTGCGACCTGGCCTCCTCGGTCCTGCTCAGCCGCAGCGGCCTCACCC
>CAZXNX010000386.1:0-2784 GCA_964642225.1 uncultured Solirubrobacteraceae bacterium
CACCGCCGCCCGAGGGCGTCGGCCTCCCGCCGCAGTGGGGCCTGGAGGACCACGTACGGGACATGTTCGGCCGGGCCGGGATCGCCGACCCCACCGTGACCCCCGCCACGATCTCCTTCGCCTTCCCGTCCGTGGAGGCGTGCGTGGAGGAGTACTCGACGAAGATCGGGCCGTTCGCGATGGCCCGGGTGGTGCTGGAGCCCGCCGGCCGGTGGGAGGAGTACCGCGACGGCTTTGCCGACCTCGTCCGGCGGTTCAACGCGGCGACCGACGGCTCCGTGCTGCTCCCGTCCTCGTACTTCCTGATCGACGCCCGGCCCTGAGCACCGCGGCGACGTTGACCGCACGGCGGCCAGCGACGACGATGCGGCGATGAGCGCCACCGAGATCCCCGCCACCGCCGACGAGCCGGTCATCCGGCTGGTCCCCACCGCGGAGGAGCGCCTGCTGCGCGAGTCGGTCGGGGCCATCGCCGCGCGGTACGGCGCGCAGTACATGCGCGACTGCTTCGAGGCCGGCGAGCCGCCGACGGCGATGTGGGACGAGCTGGCCGAGGGCGGCTTCTGCGGGGCCAACCTCCCCGAGGAGTTCGGCGGCGGAGGCCTGGGGATGACCGGTCTGGCGATCGTGCAGGAGGAGCTCGCCCGCCACGGCTGCACGCAGCTGCTCCTCGTCGTCTCGCCCGCCATCGCGGGGTCGATCCTGGCCCGACACGGGTCGGCCGAGCAGCAGGACCGCTGGCTGCCCGGGCTGGCCGCGGGGACCGAGCGGATCGCCTTCGCCGTCACCGAGGCCGACGCCGGGACCAACACCCACAAGATCACCACACGGGCCCGGCGCACCGCGGACGGCGACTGGGTCATCACCGGGCAGAAGACGTACATCTCCGCCGTCGAGCACGCCACCGCCATCCTCATCGTCGCGCGCGCCGAGCTCGAGGACGGGACGCTCGGGCTGCCGCTGCTCTTCCTCGTCGACGTCGACGCCGCCGGCCTCACGCGCGAGGTGATTCCCACCGCGGTGCGGATGCCCGACCGCCAGTGGACGCTGTTCATCGACGGCGTGACCGTCGGGGCCGAGCGCGTGCTCGGCGGCGAGGTCGGCGGGCTCGGCGCCCTGTTCGACGGGCTCAACCCGGAGCGGATCATGGCCGCCGCCGGGGCGCTGGGCGCGGCCGACCGGGCGCTGCAGCTCGCCGCCGACTACGCCCGTGAGCGCGTGGTGTGGGACCAGCCGATCGGCGCCCACCAGGCGATCTCCCACCCGCTGGCGGAGTGCAAGGTCGAGGTGGAGCTTGCCCGGCTCATGACGCGCAAGGCGTGCGCGCTCTACGACGCGGGCTGGAAGGGCGCGGGGGAGGCCTCCAACATGGGCAAGTACGCGGCGGCCGAGGCGGTCGTGCACTGCGTCGATCACGCGATCCAGACGCACGGCGGCAACGGCGTGGCCCTGGAGTACGGGATCAGCGACATGTGGTGGGGCGCGCGCCTGACCCGCATCGCGCCGGTGAGCCGCGAGATGATCCTCAACTACGTGGCCGAGCATTCCCTCGGGCTTCCGCGCAGCTACTGAGTGCCGCGCCGAACGCTGGTGCGCACGGGAGGGGCCGCCGCCCTGGTGGCGGCCGTCGCCGCGGTCGGTCTCGCGGCCGGTGGGGCGCCGGCGGCGCCGGGACCCTCGGCGGTCGCCGCGCGGGTGACGGGGTGCGTCCCCGCCGGCCCGTCGTACCGGGAATCGGGCTGGCGGGGCCGGCGCGTCGTCGCGCTGACGTTCGACGGCGGGCCGACCACGCAGTACACGGGCGCCATCCTGGCCCGGCTGCGCCGGGCGCACGTGCACGTCACCTTCTTCCTCCGCGGGCAGTTCATCGACGGCCAGCGCCGGCGCCTGCGGCAGGAGCTGCGTGAGGGACACGAGCTGGCCAACCACTCCTACAGCCATCCCCACTTCCCCTCCAGCGCGGAGCTGGCGCGCACCAACCGCCTGATCCGCGGGGCGACCGGGTACACGCCCTGCCTGTTCCGCGCGCCCTACGGCTCGGTCGACGGGGCGCTGCTGGGCCGCGCGCGGCATCTGGGGATGCTCACCATCGGCTGGGACGTGGACTCGTGGGACAGCCTGTACGACAACCTGAGCGCCGCGACGATCTACAAGCGGGTCGTCCGCGGCGCGCGCCCCGGCTCGATCATCCTCATGCACGACGGCGAGGGCGCCCACCCCGGGACGGTGCAGGCGCTCGCGCCGATCCTGCGTGCCCTGCGCCGCCGCCACCTGCAGGTGGTGACGGTCTCCCGGCTCCTGCGGCTGCGTGCCCGGCACGGCGGCTGAGCGCACGGTGTCGATTCTCCCGCCGCCCGTTCGTCTCAGGGTCAGACCCCCACGAAAGGAACCCCCATGCTCGGTCGCAACGCGTACACCCAGGAGGAGCTCGACCAGGCCCGGTCGGCCGTCAACCGGCAGGTCGCCGCGTACCGCAAGCTCGTCAAGGCCACCGACGACCCTGCCGCCACCGCCGCGCTGGTTGCCTTCGAGCCGCTCTTCTTCAACAACCTCACCCTCGTCCTGGACCGCTACTTCGTCCACCGGGTCCGGGCGGTCTCCGGCAAGGACACCAATCCCGTCACCGAGGTCGAGCTGCTGGCCGACTCCCTGCTGAGCAACGGCGCGGTGCTGCGCGCCAACAAGGTCATCAAGTGGATCCCCGAGCGCTCCGTCACGAAGCTGGCCGAGGGCGACCCGATCGCCCTCACCGAGGCGCAGTTCGGCCGGCTCGCCACGGCGTAC
>CAZXNX010000387.1:0-2783 GCA_964642225.1 uncultured Solirubrobacteraceae bacterium
CGTTAAATAACAGCGGTTGGCAGTCTGGCCCGTGGTTCTTGCGCGATGAGCATTGCCGCTTGATTCCGGGCGATTCGCCATTGGGTTATCGCTTGCCGTTGGATTCGCAACCGTGGGTGAGTCAAGGGGATTACCCTTACGTTCAAGCCCAAGACCCGAACCAACTGTTCCCACCCTTGCCGCTGCACAGCGCTGCTACGAGGAGCACAAGGCGCTCACCTACCCGCGCACGAACTCCCGCTTCCTGACCTCGGACATGATCGGCGAGATCAAGCCCACGGCCCAGAAGGTCGGCACGCGCCCGGAGTACCGCGCCGCGTCGGAGTACGTCGTGAACCTCGATCTGCTGCCGCTGAACAAGGTGGTCAACGACGAGAAGGTCGGCGACCACCACGCGATCATCCCGACGAACGCCGAGCACAAGCTCGAGAAGATGAACGACGACGACCGTCGCATCTACGACATGGTCGTCCGCCGCTTCCTGGCCATCTTCCATCCCGACGCCGAGTTCGAGAACACGTCGATCGAGACGACGGTGGCCGAGCACGTCTTCCGCACCCGCGGCAAGGTCCTCATCGTGCCCGGCTGGCGCGGCGTCTACGGCGAGCTGGCCGAGGGCGAGAAGTCCGCCGCCGAGGAGGACGAGGGCCTCAGCCAGCAGCTCCCCAAGCTCGAGCAGGGCGAGGAGGTCGACACCCGCGAGGTCGCCTCCGCCGAGAAGGCGACCAAGCCGCCGCGCCGGTACTCGGACGCCTCGCTGCTGGGGATCATGGAGACCGCCGGCAAGCTCGTCGACGACGAGGCGATGCGCGACGCGATGACCGAGACCGGCATCGGCACCCCCGCCACCCGCGCGGCGATCATCGAGCGGCTCATCGACGTCGGCTACGTCGAGCGCGACGCGCGCTCCCTGGTCGTCACCGAGAAGGGCCTCAACGTCATCCGCCTGCTCGACGGGCATCCGCTGACCTCGCCGGACCTCACCGGCGACTGGGAGTCCCGGCTGGCCAAGATCGAGGCCGGCACCGACACGCGCAAGAAGTTCATGGACGACATCGCGCGGTTCGCCGACGCGACGATCCAGGAGCTCGACGCCAAGCTCAAGGACGTCCGCATCCCGCGGGCCAACCTCGGGCCGTGCCCCGTCTGCGGCCACGACATCACCGAGAACCGCAAGGGCTTCTCCTGCTGGTCGCGCACCGACCCCGGCTGCGGCTTCGTCATCTGGAAGAACAAGGCGGGCAAGGTCATGCCGCCCGCCGTGGCCCGCGAGCTCATCCAGACCGGGCGCACGGCCAAGGCCGTCACCGGGTTCAAGGGGCGCAGCGGCCGGTCGTTCCGCGCCAAGCTCGCGCTGATGCAGAACGACGAGGGCCGCTGGCGCGTCGAGTTCGACGAGCCGTGGGCCAAGGAAGGCGAGAAGCAGCCGGCGGTGGACGAGGGCGAGGCCGCCGCCAAGGCCGCCGCGGCGCTGGCCGCCGCCGATGCGGCCGCCGCGGCCGCGGACGCCGCCGCCTAGCACGGCGCACCCGGCATCACCCGTCTGACACGTATCCGTCACACCGTCAGGGCCGTGCGGGAGACTCGCCCGACATGTCGCTGACCATCGTCACCGGTCCCGCCAACGCCGCCAAGGCGGGCGCGGTGATCGACCGGCTCGCCGACGCCAACCGGGCGGGCCGCGAGCCCATCCTCGTGGTGCCCACGGCGGCGGACGTGGCGGAGTACCGCCGGGAGCTGGCGGGGCGCGCCGACCTCGTGATGGGGCCGACCATCGTCCGCTTCGACGGGCTGCTGCGGCTGATGGCCGCGCGGGCGGCCGTCACCACCCGGCCCATCTCCGAGGCCCAGCGCGAGCTGCTGGTGGCCCGGGTCGCCGAGCGGCTGTCGCTCGGCGCGCTGGCCGACTCGGCCCGCACCCCGGGGTTCGCGCGGGCCGCGTCGCGCTTCCTGGGAGAGGTCGCCGCCACCGGCGCGGCCACGGGCTGGGCCATCGCTGCGCTGCGCGAATGGGGCCAGTTCAACGGGCGCGCCGCCTACGGCGCCGACCTCGCCGCGCTCGTCGGCGGGTACGCCGACGCCCTGCGCGCGCTGGGCCGCCCCGATCCCGAGTCGTACGCGCGGGCGATCACCGAGCGCCTGCAGCTCGACCCCGTCGTGTGGGGCGCGCGCCCCGTGTTCCTCTACGGCTTCGACGACCTGACGCCGGTCGAGCGCGGCGTGGTCGAGGCGCTCGGGCAGGCGCCGATCGACGCGCAGGTCGTGCTGTCCCTGCCGGCCGAGCCCGGTCGGGTGGCCCTGGCCGCGGGCGCGCGCCTGGTCGCCGAGCTCGCCGAGATCGGGACGCTGCTGCCACTCCCCGCCGACGCCCGCCATTACGCGGAGGGAGCCCGGGCCCAGCTCCACGCCGTCGAGCGGTCGCTCTTCGAGGAGCAGCCGGCCGCGGGCGGCCGCGCGCCGGCGGGCGACGGGGTGCTCCTGCTCGAGGGCGGGGGAGAGCGTGCCGAGCTGGAGCTCGTCGCCGCGGAGATCGCGCGGCGGATCGACGACGGCTGGCGTCCGCAGGACATCGCCGTCGTCGCCCGCGACATCGACCGCTCGGCGCCGGCCATCCTGGAGGTCCTGGCCGACTTCGGCATCCCGGCGGCGGCTCCCTGGCGCTCCACGCTCGGGTCCACCGCCCTGGGGCTGTCCCTCGTCGCGCTGCTGCGCTGCGCCTTCGGGGTCGACGGCCGGCCGGCCGCCGGTGACGTGGTGGCCTACCTGCGCACCCCCGGCGCCGG
>CAZXNX010000388.1:0-2777 GCA_964642225.1 uncultured Solirubrobacteraceae bacterium
CGCCGCGCCAGCCCCGGACGAGCTCGCCGCCCGCCTCCAGCAGCGCCGCGGGCGACCGGGACATGCGCGGGTGCACGGCGAAGGTCGCGCTGGAGCACACGCGGGGGATGCGCAGCACGTCGGCCGCCTGGCGCCCCCAGGTGGCCATCGCGTCGTGCACCACCACGTCGGGGCGGTCGCGGGAGAGGTCGTCCAGCAGTGGCCCCAGCAGCCCCTGCGTCGCGCGGGCCAGCAGCGCCGCCGTCTCCAGCAGCGCCGCCGGCGGGTGGTCCAGGTCGACGTCGGGGGGCAGGCCCGGCGTCATGTCGCGGACCTCGCCGCCGTGGGCCCGGACCGTGGAGGCCCACACCGGGGTCGTGGTCACCGTCACCCGGTGACCGCGATCGGCCAGCGCGGCGATCAGGTCGAGCGTCGGGTTGACGTGGCCCGAGGTCGGGATCTGGACGAGGGCCACGTGCACGCCACGAGTATGGACGGTCGCCGGAGCCGGCCATCGGCCCCCGGTACGGTTCAGGCGTGCTCCGCACCGCCTGCCTGACGCCGGTCCTGCTCACCGTGCTCGTGCTCGCCGCGTGCGGCGGCTCCACCTCGTCGACCGCCACGACCGCGACCACGGCGACGACCGCCGGCGCGCTGGCCGGCGCCTCGCCGGGCCGGCTGCTGCGCGAGTCCGCCCGGGCGACGGCGCGGCTGCGCTCCTACCACGTGTCCGGCACCCAGACCGACAAGGACGGCGACACCACCATGGCCGCCGACGTGGCCGCCGACGGGCGGATGCGCGCCCGCCTGGTGATGGGCCGCCAGGTCGTGCAGGTGATCACTGTCGGCTCCGACACCTACATCCGCGCCAACCGCGCCTACTGGGAGGGCATCGGCGGCGCGCACCTGCCGCTGCTGTCGGACCGCTGGGTCAAGGCGCCGTCGGCGGCCACCGCCGACCTGCGCTCGTCCCTGCGCAAGCTCCTCCCCGACCACATGGCCGCGTGCATGCGCAAGTCGGTGGGCGCGCCGGGCATCGTCAACGAGGGGGTGCAGCGGTGGCACGGCCGGCCGGTCGTCGTCCTGCGCGACCCCGGGCGCCGCCCCGGCACGAGCCCGGGGCGCCTGTACCTGTCGGCCACCGGCCGGCCCCTCATCGTGCGGCAGACCCAGACCGGGCCCCGGCTCCCCGGCGGGCGGATCGACACCGACTGCGACGACCCCAAGAGCAGCGTGGTGCGGGCCGACGCGACCTTCGACCACTACGACCGGGTCGGGCCGATCGCGGCGCCGCCCGGCGCGCTGGACCTGGACCGCCTCGTCCCGCCCAAGGACCTCACCCCGGCCTGACCGCCGCCGGGCTCAGCGCGGGAGGCCGACGACCGTCCGCAGCGTGCCGTCGCGCAGCTCGTCCACGTCGGCCCACAGGTAGAGCCGGTCCTCGAAGTCGGCCCAGCACGGGTCCAGCTCGTCGTCGACCGACAGCTGCAGGAGCAGGCGCCAGCGGGACGTGTCCAGGGCGTCGTCCGGGATCGCGGCGCTCCCGGTCTCGGTGAGGTCGTGGCCCGCGGTGACCAGCGAGCAGATCCGGGGCATGTCGCCGGTGGCCTCGTCGGCGTAGCCCAGGAAGCGGTGCACGGCCGGCAGGATGCTGCGGTCGGGGCCGGGGCCGACGCCCTGGGCCAGGGCCAGGGCCAGGCGCAGGCGGCGCCAGGCCTTGCGCTCGCTCTCGTCCAGGTCGAGCGCCTGCACGACGGGCGCCTTGACGCGCGGCAGGACGAGCTCCACCGACAGGTCGACCGGGGCGCCCAGATCGCGGGCGAGTCCGTGGTCCTCCTCGTCGTCGTCGGGGAGGGGGCCGGGGGAGGGCACGTGCAGGGCGCGAGCCGCGCCGAGGTGCTCGGGGGTGGACCCGGTCGCGGTTCCGTCGGCGTCGAAGAAGAAGAGGAGCAGGCCGTCGTCCGGCAGGATCGCCTCGGAGCCGGGGAAGGAGATGTCGGCGAGGTCGATCTGCCCGAGGAACTCCAGCTGCAGCCCCTGCCACACCGGCCAGGGCACGTCGGCGGGAAGGTCCGGCTCGCCGCCGAGCCGGGAGCGGCGGGCGGGTGCGAAGGCATCGGGGGGACGGTGGGTCAGCCGCACGCTGTGGCGAGCCAGCGCACGCACCTCGTCCAGCCGCTCGATCAGGCCCTCCGAGACGGCCAGCAGCTCCAGGTCCTCCGGCGTGCAGGTGCGCTGGGCCGGCTTGGCGGGCACGGTGGCGCGGTCCAGCCAGGCGGGGCGGTCCTCGAACGGGTCATCGTCCTGCTGCCCCAGTGCGGCGAGCGACTCCAGCCGATTGAGCGGGCTCATCGGCCCGAGGGAGTGGTGCACCTCCCGGGCGCTCTGGGCGGCTTCGCCGAGCAACTCCTTGAAGAACCGGCGTCGATCTGCGGGGTCGGGCATCGCCTCCCAGCGTAACCCGCGGGGCCGGTGTGCCAGATTGTCGTGGCGCATGAAGCGGTCCAGCCTCTCTCCCATCGTCGTCGCCGTGGCGGCCGTCGCCGCCCTGGCGCTGCTGGCCCTCGTGGTCGCCTTCGTCGTGCGACAGACCCACGAGGATCAGGCGCTGCCCGGCACGCAGGTCGTCGGCCGCGACGTGGCGGGCCGCGACGCCGCCCAGATCGCGCGGCTCCTGACGCCCGTCCTCAGCCCGGCCCGCCCGGTGGTGCTGCGCGCCGGGGCCCGCACGCTGCGGATCACGCCGGCCCAGGCCGGCTACAGCGGGCCGCTGACGCGTGACGAAGACGTGCTGGACA
>CAZXNX010000389.1:0-311 GCA_964642225.1 uncultured Solirubrobacteraceae bacterium
GCCGACAGCTTCGGCTGCAGGGCGACCGTGCCGGCCGCGACCAGTCGCGGCCACGATGCGGAGAACATCTCGGCGGCCAGCAGCCACGTGCACAGCACGGTGATGAGCGTGAAGAGCACCGTTGCCAACCGCATCCACCCGATGCGTCCGAGCGCGGAGCGGTCCGGGGACAGGTGATAGACGGCGGCAGCGTACGCGTAGTAGAGCGGCGGATTGTTGGCGACCGCGTTCGGACCGGACCCGCTGCTGCGATCGGCCGACGACGCTTGCGACGCCGCTTCGTTCAGTGCCGACGCGAAGGTCCAATCGGG
>CAZXNX010000389.1:321-2769 GCA_964642225.1 uncultured Solirubrobacteraceae bacterium
GAGCTGGGCGTACTGTGGCGATGTCACGCCCGTACCGGACTCCTTTTGCGGTCCCGCGCCCGTCTCGGCCAGATGCTGGGCGTAGGAGGCATGGGCGGCCTCATCCGGGCCGCTCCCCGGCGCGATGCTGGCCGTCCACGCCACGCCGAGCAACGCCGTGACGACGAGCAGGAGGACCAGTTCGCGCGGTGCGCGGCGCACCTGAGCCCAGCCGCGTCGGACGACCGTCACGAAACCACTCGTGCTGGTGCAGAACCGGTGATGGGCAACCTCGGTGTGGTCATACGGAGCGGCGCATGTGGGCGCGACAAGGGCCCGCGAGAGGGGGGAGAGCGTGCTCTCGGCGAGCGGGCGCATCGTAGCGAGCCGCGTGCTTCCCGGACGACGGGCCGTACCATCCGTCGCCGTGCGGATCTGCCTCGTCTACGACTGCCTGTTCCCCTGGACCATCGGCGGCGCCGAGCGCTGGTACCGCAATCTGGCCGAGCGGCTGGTCGCCGACGGCCACGTCGTGACCTACCTGACGCGCCGTCAGTGGGACCCCGCCGACGCGCCCGAGATCCCGGGTGTGCGGGTGGTGGCCGTCTCCCCCGGCGGCGACCTCTACGGCCCCGACGGCAACCGGCGCACCGGGCCGCCGCTGCGCTTCGGCGCCGGCGTCCTGGCCCACCTGGCCCGCCACGGCCGCGACTACGACGTGGTCCACACCGCCTCGTTCCCCTACTTCTCCCTGCTCGCCGCCGGCGCGATGCGGCCGCTGGGGCGCTACCGGATCGTCGTCGACTGGCACGAGGTGTGGAGCCGCGAGTACTGGCGCCGGTACCTGGGCCCCGTGGCCGGCCGGATCGGCTACGCGGTCCAGCGGCTGTGCGTGTGGGTCCCCCAGCGGGCCTTCTGCTTCTCGCGCCTGTTCCGCGACCGCCTGCGCGCCGAAGGGCTGCGGGGTGACGTCACGGTGCTGGAGGGCGAGTACGCCGGCTCCCTCCGCGCCCCCGCGCCGCGGCCCGCCGGCCCCGTGGTGGTGTTCGCCGGGCGCCAGATCGCCGAGAAGCGCGCACCCCTCGTGGTGGAGGCGATCGCCGAGGCCCGCCGGCGGGGCCTGGAGGTGCGCGGCCTGATCCTCGGAGACGGGCCGCAGCGGCCGCTGGTGCTCGAGGCGATCGCCGCCCACGGCCTGCAGGACGTGATCGAGGCGCCCGGGTTCGTCGACGCCGAGGTGGTGTCCGCGGCGCTGGACGACGCGCTGTGCCTGCTCCATCCGTCCTCCCGCGAGGGGTACGGCCTGGTGGTGGTGGAGGCCGGGGCCCACGGGACGCCGACGGTCGTGGTGGCCGGCGAGGACAACGCATCCGTCGAGCTGATCACCCCGGGCGAGAACGGGTTCGTGGCGCCGTCGCCCTCCCCCGGCGACCTCGCCGACGCGCTGCAGGCCGTGCACGACGCGGGGCTGCCCCTGCGCGAGCGCACCTGCGCCTGGTTCGCCGCCAACGCCACGCGCCTGTCGCTGGCCGGCTCGCTGGACGCGGTGGCGGCGGCCTACGCCGGCGGCCGGGTGCGAGAACCCTCCGATACGCTCGGCGGTGTGTCCGGAGCTCCGACCGATGCAGAGGACCGCACCGATCACGTCGCTCCGTGGAAGCTCCGTGCGGCTGCCGCGGTGCGCCACGCTCCGGCCTCGTGGCGCAGCGGCTACCTGCGGTGGTCACGCGCTCGCCGTCGCGCGAAACGGCGCGCCGCCGAGGCCGCCGGGGATGAGCACCTCTCCCGGCCGGCGCTCTACGACATGGAGGCCAAGCTGCTGCGCCACTTCGGCGACAAGCGCGGCGGCTATTTCGTGGAGGCCGGCGCCAACGACGGCTTCGAGCAGAGCAACACGTACTACCTGGAGCGCTTCCGCGGCTGGACCGGCCTGATGGTCGAGCCCGTCCCGCACCTGCACGCCGAGGCGGTCCTTGAGCGTCCGGATGCGTCGGTGGTGCACTGCGCGCTGGTCGCGCCTCAGGACGAGGGCACGCCGATCGAGCTGCGCTACGGAGGCCTGATGACGGTGGTCGCCGGCAGCAAGGGCTCCGCCGACGACGACGCGAAGTACGTCGCCGATGCGTTCACGCTCGGGCTCGAGGAGGAGATGACGTTCACGGTCCGTGGCCGGACGCTGAGCGCCCTGCTCGACGAGGCCGGCGCCCCGGAGATCGACCTGCTCAGCCTCGACCTCGAGGGGTACGAGCCGACGGCGCTGCGGGGGCTGGACCTGGCGCGCCACGCCCCCCGCTTCGTGCTCGTGGAGGTGCGCGACATGCCGGACGGCCTCACCCCGATCGCCGAGATCCTCGGAGACCGCTACACCTTCGTCGAGGCACTGTCGCCCTACGACGCGCTCTACCGCCGGGTGGACTGAGGCGGACGGTCCGGCGCCGGCGCGCCGAGCGCCCGCGCATAGCTCTCGAC
>CAZXNX010000390.1:0-2316 GCA_964642225.1 uncultured Solirubrobacteraceae bacterium
AGCCCCGCAAGTCCCCCGCATGATCGCCGCGGTCGACCCCTTCGACTACGGCTGGTGGCTGGCCTCCCGCGCCGCGGGCATCATCGCCATCATCCTGGTCAGCGCGTCGGTCGCGCTCGGCCTGGCCATGGCCGCCCGCGAGGCCCGCCGGCCCGGGATGAACGTCGTCCTGCGGCGCCTGCATCAGTACATCGCCGTGGGCGCCCTCATCGCCATCGCCGGCCATGGGGTCTTCCTGCTCGCCGACACGTGGCTGCATCCGGGCCTCGTCGGCATCACGGTGCCGTTCGCCATGGACTACCGCCCGCTGTGGACCGGCCTGGGCATCATCGCCGGGTGGTCGGTGGCCGTCCTGGGCCTCACCTACTGGGCCCGCAAGCGGATCGGGCAGCAGCGCTGGAAGACCATCCACCGCTTCACCCTGCTGGCCTACGTCCTGGCCGTCGTCCACGTGCTGGGTGCCGGCACGGACGCGAGCAGCGCCTGGCTGCGCCTCATCCTCCTGGCCGCCGCCGCACCCATCCCGTACTTCCTCGTACTGCGTCTCTGGCCCGCCAAGCGCACGCCGGTCGCCCCGGCCGCCACCCGCTGATCCCGGGCGCCCGGCGGGGCGTGGTAGGAATGCGGCGTGCACCGATCGGTCGAGGAGACGCGGGGGCAGGTGATCGGGCGGCGGATCCGCACGATCCCGCTGGTCTTCCTCGCCTTCGTCCTCGTCACGGTCCTGTTGCCGGTGCTCCTGCTCGTCGCCCTGGTCGTCGACCTCGCGCGCCGCATCACCAGCGGGGTGTCCTTCGTCGGCCTGCGCCTCGTGGTCGTGCTGTGGTGTTTCCTGCTCGGCGACGTGGCCGGCATCCTTGCCCTCTTCGGTCAGTGGGTGCTCTCGGGCTTCGGCCGGCGCCGCGCCTGGGCGGTCGAGCGGACCTGGGCGCTGCAGCGGCGGTGGGCCTCGTGGACGTTCGCCGTCGTGCGCCGGGTGTTCGGGATGACCCTGCAGGTCGAGGGCGACGCGGTCGTCGCGCCCCCGCCGGGCGCACCGGTCATCGTCCTCATCCGCCACGCGAGCATCGTCGACAACCTCCTGCCCGCCAACCTCGTCACCGCCCCGCACCACCTGCGCCTGCGGTACGTCCTCAAGCGGGAGTTGCTGATGGAGCCCTGCCTGGACATCGCGGGCAAGCGCCTGCCCAACCGCTTCGTGCGGCGTGACAGCGGCGACCCGAAGGAGATCGAGGGCGTCGTCGCGCTGGCCCGGGGCATGGGGCCGCACGAGGGCGTTCTGATCTACCCGGAGGGCACCCGCTTCACCCCCGAGCGCCGCGACCGCGGGCTGGCCCGGATCGGCGAGAGCGACCCGGCCCGCGCCGAGCGCCTGGCCCCGCTGCGCTACGTGCTGCCGCCGCGCACCGGCGGGGTGACCGCGCTGCTGGGCGCGCTGCCCGAGGCGGACGTCGTCGTCTGCGCCCACCACGGCTTCGACGGCCTGCGCCTGGTCTCCGACATCTGGCGGGGCGGCCTGGTCGGCACTCGCATCAGCGTGCGCTTCACCCGGGTGGCGCGGGCCGACATCCCCGCGGACCGCGACGCGCAGGTGCGGTGGCTGGACGAGACCTGGCTGGACATGGATCGCTGGGTCGCCGGCCGGGACCGGGACGACCGCGCGCGGCGCCCCGAGCGCGAGCGGGTGACCGCATGAGCACGCTGCAGGTGCTGGGTGTCAACCTCGCCGTCGTGCTCGTCCTCCTCACCGGGCTGTGGGCGGTCAGCGTGGCGATGAAGGACACCTCGATCGTCGACATCTTCTGGGGCTCGGGCTTCGTCGTGGTGGCGTGGGTGACCTACGCGGTGGCCGACGGCGCGCCGGACCGCAAGCTCCTGCTCGCCGTCCTCACCACGATCTGGGGGCTGCGGCTGACCATCCACCTGGCCCGCCGCAACCTCGGCAACGGCGAGGACCAGCGCTACACGCGCATGCGCGAGCGCTGGGGCGACCGGTGGCCGCTGCGCAGCCTGTTCGTCGTGTTCTGGCTGCAGGGCGCGCTGCTGTGGATCGTGTCGCTGCCCGTGCAGGTCGGCCAGGTCGACCCGACCCCCGCCGCCCTGGGCTGGCTCGACGCGGTGGGCGTGCTCGTGTGGGCGGTCGGCTTCTTCTTCGAGACGGTCGGCGACCTGCAGCTCACGCGCTTCAAGGCTGACCCGGCAAACAAGGGCAAGGTGATGAATACCGGTTTGTGGCGGTACACACGTCACCCGAATTACTTTGGCGATGCGACGCTATGGTGGGGACATTTCCTGATCGCGCTGAGTGTGCCGGGC
>CAZXNX010000390.1:2326-2766 GCA_964642225.1 uncultured Solirubrobacteraceae bacterium
CGCTACACCCGCCACCCCAACTACTTCGGCGACTTCGCGGTCTGGTGGGGCATCTACCTGGTGGCGCTGTCGGCCGGCAGCCCCTGGTGGACGTTCGTCGGCCCGCTCGTCATGAGCGTGCTGCTGATCCGCGTCAGCGGCGCCGCCCTGCTGGAGCAGGGGATGAGCAAGCGCCGTCCCGGCTACGACGAATACGTGGCCCGCACCAGCGGCTTCTTCCCCCGCCCGCCGCGGCGGTCCTGACCAGCGCCGATCAGCCGCGGGGCCGGGCGACGACCTCGATGTTGTGGCCGTCGGGATCGATGACGTACGCGGCGTAGTAGCCCGCGCCGTACCGCGTGCGCTCGCCCGGTGCGCCGTTGCTCGCGTGCCCCGCGGCGACCGCGCCGTCGTGGAAGGCACGCACGCCCGCCTCGCCGGCGGCGAACGCGAGGTGGACG
>CAZXNX010000391.1:0-2755 GCA_964642225.1 uncultured Solirubrobacteraceae bacterium
GATGTGCAGCGCGCCGGGGGAGTCGGCCTCGTAGGTCATCGTCGCCTTGTCGGTCTCGATCTCGCACAGCTCGTCGCCCCGGGCGACCACGTCGCCCTCGGCCTTGAGCCAGCGCAGGATGGTGCCCTCCTCCATGGAGTCGGACAGGCGGGGCATGACGACGTCGGGCATCTGGGTGCTCCTGCTACAGGTCTCTGAAGGTGGCGAGGACGGCCCGCACGACATCCGGCTCGTGGGGGTAGGCGATCTCCTCGAGCACCTTGGAATAGGGCATGGGCACGTCGGCGCCGGTGACCCGGCCGACGGGGGCGTCGAGATCGTCGAAGGCCTGCTCCTGGATGAGGGCCGCGAGGTTCGCCCCCACGCCGCCGTGGGGCCAGCCCTCCTCGACGATCACGCAGCGGTTGGTCTTGCGCACGGACTCCAGGATGGTGTCGAGGTCCAGCGGGCGCAACGTGCGCGGGTCGATCACCTCGGCCTGCACCCCGTGCTCCTGCGCCAGCACGTCGGCCGCCCGCTCGGCGGTGATGGCCATCCGTGAGATGCCGACGATGGTCGCGTCGGTGCCCTCGCGCCGGATCGCCGCCTTGCCGAAGTCGACGACGACGTCCTCGCCGTCGGGCACCTCGCCGCGCTGGCCGTACAGGTACTCGTGCTCGATGAACACGACGGGGTTGTCGTCGCGGATCGCCGCCTTGAGCAGGCCCTTGGCGTCCGCCGCGGTGGCCGCGACCGCGACGAGCAGGCCGGGGGCGTGGAGGAAGAGCGACTCCCAGCTGTGGGAGTGGGTGGGGCCGAGCTGGTGGCCGGCGCCCTGCGGCATCCGGACCACGAGCGGCACGCTGACCTGCCCGCCGAACATGTACCGGATGTGGGCGGCGTGGTTGATGATCTGGTCGAGCGCCAGCAGCGAGAAGTTGATCGTCATCAGCTCGACGACGGGGCGCAGCCCGACCATCGCGGAGCCGACGCCCATCCCGACGATGGTGTTCTCGGAGATCGGCGTGTCCCGCACGCGCCGCTCGCCGAACTCGGCCAGCAGCCCGTTGGTCACCTTGAAGGCGCCGTTGAAGACGCCGATGTCCTCGCCCATGAGGAAGACGTTCTCGTCGCGCTGCATCTCCTCGCGCAGCGCCTGGTTGAGCGCGTCGCGGTAGCGCATGACGGCCATCAGCGCGCGCCCTCGGCCGGGCCGGCTTCCTGGGCCAGGCGCCGCTCGTCCTCGCCACGGTGCGGCTCGGGGCTGCGCTCGTCGAGCGAGTACCAGCCGTTGATCTGCCCGCCGAACGCGTACACGTCGTCGTAGAGCGATTCGGGCGCGGGGTGGGGGGAGGCGTCGGCGTAGGCGACGGCCGCGTCGACGATCGCGATGGAGGCCGCGTCGAGGTCCTCGCGCTCCTGCTCGGTGAGGACGCTCTCGGCCACCAGCCGGTCGCCGAACACGGCGATCGGGTCGCGCTTGCGCCACTCGGCGACCTCCTCCTTGGAGCGGTACTCCTCGGGGTCGGCCATCGAGTGGCCGCGGAAGCGGTAGGTGAGCGCCTCGACGAGGACGGGCTGGCGCAGCTCGCGGGCCCGGCGCAGCGCCTCCTTCGTCACGGTGTACGTGTCGAGCACGTCCATGCCGTCGCACTCCATGCCGGGGACGCCGAAGCCCTCGCCCTTGACCTGCAGGTCGGTCACCGCCGAGTGGCGCTCCAGCGACGTGCCCATCCCGAAGCGGTTGTTGGTGACCATGAACACGACGGGCAGCTTCCACAGCGCCGCGAGGTTCATGGTCTCGCCGAAGGTGCCCTGGTTGGAGGCGCCGTCGCCGAAGGTGCAGAGGGTGACGTCCTCGGTGCCCGTGTAGTCGCTGGCCAGGCCGAAGCCGGCGGCGATCGGCAGGTTGCCGCCGACGATCCCGTAGCCGCCCATGAAGCGCCGGGCGAGGTCGAACATGTGCATCGACCCGCCGCGGCCGTTGCACACGCCACCGGTGCGGCCGAACAGCTCGGCCATCACGTTGTCCGGCGGGGTGCCGCGCACGAGGGCGTGGCCGTGCGAGCGGTAGGTGGAGATGAGGTAGTCCGTGGTGCGCATCGCGCGCACGGCCCCGACGATCGTCGCCTCCTCGCCGATGGCCAGGTGGAGGAACCCTCCGACCTTCGCCTTGGCGTACATCTCGCCCGCCCGCTCCTCGAAGTGGCGGACCAGCATCATCGTGGCCAACCACTCCCGCGCCTCGTCTGCCGGTGGAAGTTGGTGGTCGGTCATCGCTGCATCGAGCGTAGCGCAGCGCTCTCCTCGCCCCGATTCGCGGGCGCGGCGACACCCGACGATCGGCCCCCGCGCCGGGGCGCCGCCTTCACGCCTCGGGAAGCCGGCCGGGATCGGTGACCTGCGACCACCGCTCGCGGAAGCTGTCGGCGTCCAGCGCCGACAGGTCGGCGCGCAGCGCGCGGCCCAGGCGGGACGCCTCGTGCGGCGTGCAGTCCCACAGCAGCACGGTCTCGCCGTCGGTCACGTCGACCACCTCGACCTGGTCCACCCGCTCGGGATCGGCGAGCGCCGACGGCACCCGGCCGGTGCGCCGCACGTGCACCTCGAACGTGTTGCGCGCCTTCACGCCCGCGCTCCGGCCAGCATCTCGGCCGCGCGGTCCAGGCCGCGCTCGCCGTGGACGACCTCGGTTCCCGTCCACACGGCGGGCACCGACCGCACGCCGTGGGCGCGGGCCTGCGCGGTGGCCGCGTCGAGCGCGGCGCGCGTGCCC
>CAZXNX010000392.1:0-2751 GCA_964642225.1 uncultured Solirubrobacteraceae bacterium
ATCGTCGACGAGGTCGACAACACCCTCATCGACGAGGCCCGCACGCCGATGAACATCTCCGGCGCCCCCGAGGCCGCCGCCGACGACTACGCCAGCTTCGCCAAGCTCGCCCGCACGATGGTCGAGGGCAAGAAGCCCGAGGGGCTGGACCCGCGGGCCAAGAAGGAGTTCGTCGCCGACTACGACTTCGAGCCCGACGAGAAGCACAAGACCGTCGCGGTGACCGAGCGCGGCGTGCAGAAGGCCGAGCGCTTCCTGAAGATCGACCACCTGTACAAGGCCGAGAACGGCCACCTGGTCAACCACCTCATCCAGTCGCTCAAGGCGCAGGCGCTCTACAAGCGCGACGTGGACTACGCGGTGGTCGACGGCGAGGTCGCGATCATCGACGAGTTCACCGGCCGCATCCTGGAGGGCCGTCGCTGGTCGGAGGGGCTGCACCAGGCCGTGGAGGCCAAGGAGGGGGTGCGCGTGCAGGAGGAGAACCAGACGCTCGCCACCATCACGCTGCAGAACTACTTCCGCATGTACGACAAGCTCGGCGGCATGACCGGCACGGCGCTCACCGAGGCGACGGAGTTCATGAAGATCTACGACCTGGGCGTGGTGCAGATCCCCACGAACCAGCCGATGATCCGCGACGACCGCAACGACCAGATCTACAAGACCAAGGACGGCAAGTGGTCGGCCCTGGTCCGCGAGATCGTCGAGCGCCACGGCAAGGGCCAGCCCGTCCTCGTCGGCACCATCTCCGTCGAGACCTCCGAGATGCTCGGCGCCCGCCTGGACGAGCACGGCATCCCGCACACGGTGCTCAACGCCAAGCCCGAGTACGCCGAGAAGGAGGGCGAGATCGTCGCCGAGGCGGGGCAGCCCGGCGCCGTCACCATCGCCACCAACATGGCCGGCCGTGGCGTCGACATCAAGCTCGGCGGCAACGCCGAGCACCTCACCACCCTGCAGCTCGCCAAGGAGGGGCTCGACCCCGAGGACGAGCGCTACGCGGCGCGCTTCGCCGAGGTTCTCCCCGGCTACGACGCGCAGGTCGCCGAGGGCCGCGACACGGTCATGGCGGCCGGCGGCCTCTTCATCTGCGGCACCGAGCGCCACGAGTCACGCCGCATCGATAACCAGCTCCGCGGCCGCGCCGGCCGCCAGGGTGACCCGGGCGAGTCCCGCTTCTTCCTCTCCGCCGAGGACGACCTCGTGCGGCTCTTCGCTGGCGACCGGATCTACAAGATCCTCGACAAGCTCGGGACGACGGACGAGGAGGGCAACGAGGAGCCGATCGAGGCCTCCATGCTCTCCAAGCAGATCGAGAAGGCGCAGAAGAAGGTCGAGGAGCAGAACTACCTCATCCGCAAGCGCGTCCTCGAGTACGACGACGTGATGAACGAGCAGCGCCGGATCGTCTACAAGTACCGCGACGAGATCCTCGAAGGCAAGGACATGGGCGACACCGCCCGCGAGAACATCGCCGAGGTCATCGAGCGCACCGTCGAGGACTACACCCCCGGCGACTTCGTGGAGGACTGGGACTTCGACGCCCTCGTCGACGGCCTGGGCCAGATCTTCCCGGTGGACCTCGACCCGGTCGAGCTGCGCGAGTCCAACCTCGGCCACGAGGAGCTCGTCGAGCGTCTGCAGACCGCCGCGCTGGAGCTGTACGACGCCCGTGAGGAGCAGCTCGGCGACGAGCTCACCCGCGCGCTGGAGCGCTATCTGCTCCTGCAGATCATCGACAACCGCTGGCGCGAGCACCTGTACGACATGGACTACCTGCGCGAGGGCATCCACCTGCGCGGGTTCGCCCAGATCGAGCCGATCATCGCCTACAAGAACGAGGCGTTCACGCTCTTCCAGGACCTCATGAACTCCATCTGGTCCGACTTCGCCCGGATGATCTTCAACGTCGAGGTCGAGGTCGAGGGCATCGAGGATCCCAGCGAGCAGTTCGCCGCCCCGGTCAACGCGCCGTCCCGCGTGCAGTACTCCGGGCCCGCCGACGCGGCGCCCAGCGCGCTGAGCACGGCGGCCGCGGGCGCCACCGGCGTCCTGGACCCCGGCGAGGAGCAGTTCGAGCCCGTCGTCGTCGAGCAGCGCCGCGTGGACGAGAACGAGACCATCGGGCGCAACGACCCGTGCTGGTGCGGGTCGGGCAAGAAGTTCAAGAAGTGCCACGGGGCCTGACCGGCGAAGCCGGCCGCCCTGGCGCGGCGATCACTCTCCCTTGAGACCGAGGTCGGGGCCGGCATTCTCGGCCCACACGCGGTAGAGCGAGCCCCAGACCTTGTCGCTCTCGGTGGCCTCCATGATGAAGATCGGCGCATCCGGGCTGCCGTCGACGTACCACTGGAACCGGGGGTTGCCGGTGGACAGCGTCCAGCACCGAACCCGGCCGTTCTGGATCCCGAACGTCTGGTTCGTGAACCGGCCCTCGTGGCGGCCCGGCTCCTGGCAGGCGGTCCCGGCGACGGCGCCCTCGGCGGCTCGCGGCGGGCCGCCGTCCTTGGCGTTCCCGTAGAGCCGGTCCAGGGTCGCCCGGTCCTTGACGATCCCGTAGTTGATCTCGGTGTCGGTGAACGGCTTGCAGTTCAGGGCGGCGGTGACGCCCTCCGGCAGGTCGCCGCCGGCGATCGATGTGCAGTACTTCAGGACCGCCTGGGGAATGTACGCGGCCACGGGGCCCAGGTCCCCCGATGGCGCGTCCGCCTCGGTCGGCGCCGTGGTGGTCGCGGCGCCGCCGGAGGA
>CAZXNX010000393.1:0-2747 GCA_964642225.1 uncultured Solirubrobacteraceae bacterium
CCCGCACCGACCCGCTCGAGCTGGCCGCGCTCCTTCGCCAGCCGCAGCCCGGCGCGATCGCGCGAGCCGCCGCCCGTCACACCGCGCGCCCGCCCCGCACCCTCACCCGGACCGTCACGGCGACGAAGGGGCGCCACACGATCGCCCTGCTGCGCGCGCTGCGCGCAACGGGGACCTTCGCGCCCGGCCGCTACCGCGTGCTCATCCAGGCGTTCCGTGACGATGGCGCGGTGTCCCGCATGGCCACCGTCTGGTTCTGGGTCCTGCGCCCGCCGGCCGCCCGCCGGGCACACCTGTAACGCACCCCATCCCCGGCCAGGGAGGCCGCGGCGCATACGATTGGCGCGTGTCCACTCCGACCGCGCGCCGCGCCGGGATCGTCGCGGCCAGCGCGCTGCTGGTCTTCGCGCTGCGGGCGTGGGTCCCCGGCTCGGCCGGGCTCGGCGTCGCGTTCCTCTTCTCGATCCCCGCCGGGCTGGCCGCCTGGTGGTTCGGGCGGGCCTGGGGCCTGGCGACGGCGGCCGCGGCGATGGGGCTCTACCTGCTCTCCGCGCTGATCCAGCCGCCGGTCGGCAACCACGTGTCGGCGTTCCTCGTCCGCGCCGTGATCGTCTTCGGCGCCACGCTGATCGTGGCCGAGCTGCGTGACCGCACCCAGCGGCTGACCGTCACCAGCCTGGAGCTGGAGGCGATCCGCGAGGCGCTGACCCCCTCGGCGGTGCCCACGCTCCCGGGGCTGGACGTCGCCGTGCGGTTCATCGGGGCCGAGCACGAGGTCTCGGGCGACTTCTTCCTCGTGACGCCCGGGCCGGACGGGGCCAACGTCATCCTTGTCGGCGACGTCTGCGGCCACGGGCTGCACGCGGCCCAGCGTGCGACCTTCGCCCGCGCCACGCTGGCCAGCATCGCCGCCAGCAGCCAGCAGCCGGGCGAGATCCTCACGCTGGCCAATCACATCATCGCCGGCCGCTGGGCCGGTCACGAGTCGTGGTTCCTCACCGTCGTGTGCGTCGTCCACGACCCCGCCACCGGCGCGCTCACCTGGGCCAGCGCGGGGCACAGCCCGCCGCTGCGGCTGCGGGACGCCGCGGACCTGTCCAGCGCACACCGCGCCCAGCTGCCGCTGGGGATGGATCGCACCGTCGCCTACCGCGACAACCCCGCCGGCCCGGACGACGCCGGCGGGATCCTCCTCTACACCGACGGCATCACCGAGGCCCGCCGCCACGGTGAGCAGTTCGGCGACCGGCGGCTGCGCAACGCGGTGGGCGCCCACCGGGACCGCGACGCCGACACGCTGGCGGGGGCACTCGCCGACGAGGTGCACGCCTACGCGCCGCACCTGCCCGACGACGTCTGCCTCGTCGTCGTGCGGAGCACTACGGATACGCGGCCCGGCGGAAGCTGAAATCGTTGGCGTGTTCCCGCCGTGCCCCGTGCCGGCGTCCGCTCGCGAAGGAGCCCTCCGTGCCCGCCGATCAGCCGACCATCGACACCCACCGCCCCGCCTCCCGTCCGGTGACGCGGCTGTCGATGGCCATCGCGGCCGCCCTGGCCCTCCTCGTGCTGGCCGGCTGTGGCAGCAGCGACAAGCCGGCGTACTGCAAGGACCGCAGCAATCTGGAGAGCGCCGTGAAGGAGCTGCCGAACCTCGCCAAGAGCGGCAACCTCAGCGGCCTCCAGACGCAGGCCGACACCATCAAGACGGACGCCCAGACCCTCTCCACGTCGGCCAAGAGCGACTTCCCGACGGAGTCCAGCGCGGTGACCTCCGCCGTCGACTCCCTGGAGAGCACGATCAAGGGCCTGCCGAGCAGCCCGTCCGCGACCGACATCGCCGGCGTGGCGATCAACGCCGCGACGCTCCTGAGCGCCGTGAAGAACTTCACGGACGCCACCAACTCCAAGTGCGGCTAGCCGCCCGCTAGGCGGTCGCCGAGGCGCGGGTCGTCGTCCTCACCGACGACGACCGTGCCCCGGCCGCCGGCCTTCGCGCGGTAGAGCGCGCGGTCGGCCACGAGCTCCGCGCTGCGGCGGTTCCCCCGGAACGGGGCGACCCCGATGCTGCAGGTGACAGGCGGGTCGGTCACCGTCCGCTCCACGTTGCGGCAGATCCGCTCCGCGACCATCGCGGCCTGAGGCAGGCTCGCGTCGGTGAGCAGGGCGACGAACTCGTCCCCGCCCACGCGGGCGGCGAAGTCGCTCGGGCGCAGCGCGTCGTGGATGGCCCTCGCCGCCAGGAGCAGGGTCTGGTCCCCCGCGGGATGGCCGCGGGTGTCGTTGACGGTCTTGAAGTCGTCGAGGTCGATCACCAGCAGGCTGTGGTTGGTCGCCCCGGCCTCGACCAGGCGCGCGCACTCGTCGGCGAACGCGCCGCGGTTCCAGAGACCGGTCAGCTGGTCGTGGCTGGCCAGGGTGCGGTAGGCGTAGGCCTCGCGCGCCGACCTGCGGGTGGCCTCGGCCGCGGCCATGACGGTCTCGGACATGGCGCGCTGGGCGGAGCGGACGCCCTCGGGCACCCGCCGCGGCGCCTGTGGCACGTACTCCTCCAGGGCCTGGTCCAGCTCGGGGGAGACCGGGGCCTCCTGGGGCGGCCCCGCGAGCAGGCCCTCGACGACCTTGGTGACCTCCTCGCTGGAGTCCACCACGGGGATGCGCAGGCCGGCCCGCACCCGCGGCTCGAGCGCCGCCCCGCCGACGATGAGCAGCGGCGGCGCGGGGAGGCGGTGCAGCTCGTCCAGCGTCCG
>CAZXNX010000394.1:0-2745 GCA_964642225.1 uncultured Solirubrobacteraceae bacterium
GGCCAGAAGCGCCACGAGGCGGGGGAGCACGCCCGCGACGAGCGCGGCGGCGAGCAGCAGCTCGCCCGCCGGGACGGCGAGCGACAGCGGCCGGGCCAGGCGGCCGGGGACGAGCGCGTCGAGGGTGGCGACGAACGGCTGCCGGTCGCGGAGCTTGTGCACGGCGGCAGCTGCGAAGGTCACCGCGAGCACGAGAATGACTGCCGCGGACATGCCGTTTGAGGGTACACAACGGGGTCGTCGCCTCCGGGCCAGGGAGGGGTGGGGCCGTCACGAGGCCGGGGCGGCCAGTACCGTGCCACGCCATGCCGGACCGCGAAGAGCCGACCTCCGCGCCCCGTGAGGCCTCCGCACGGCCCTCCCTGGGCGAGCGCGCCCGCGCCCGCGTGCGCGATCCGTGGACGTGGGCCATCGTCGGGCTGGTCGTGGTGGCGCTCATCCTGCGCCTGTGGGGCATCCGCTACGGCCTGCCCTTCGCCTACAACCTGGACGAGCGCTCCCACTTCGTCCCGCGGGCGGTCGCCTTCTTCGCCAACGGCTCGATCAACCCCGACTACCAGCTCAACCCGTCCGGTCTGATCGAGGTCATCGCCGCCGCGCTGGCCGTCGTCTACCGGTCCAAGAGCGCCGTGCTCGACGCCTGGAACACCGATCCGGGAGAGGTGTGGCTCATCGCCCGCGTCAGCGGCGCGCTGATCGCCACCGCGGCCATCGGCCTGCTCTACCTCGCCGGAGCGCGCCTGTTCCGCAACCGGTGGGTCGGCTTCCTGGCCGCGGCGATGCTGGCCACCACCTTCCTGCCCGTCCACTACGCCCACCTGGCCCTCAACGACGCGCCGTCGCTGGCGCCCACCGCGCTGTGCCTGTGGGCCGTCGCCGGCATCGTGCGGTTCGGGCGCAAGCGCGACTACGCGATCGCCGGCCTGGCCGTCGGCCTCGCCGTCGGGCTCAAGTACAACGCCGCCTTCATGCTGCTGCCGCTCATCACCGCGGCGGCGATCGTGTCGGTGCGCGGCGCCGAGGACGACCCGGACGGCCGGGCGCCCACCCTCTTGGAGCGCCTCAGGCCCGTGCTCCTCGGGCTCGTCCTGGCCGGGGTGGCGGCGATCGCCGGCTTCCTCGTCCTGGACCCCTACGCGCTGCTCGACCCGCAGCGCTTCAAGGACGACGTCCAGCACCTCAGCGACTACACGAAGGGCGGACTGCTGCTGGGCGAGACCCAGACCAGCGGCCACAAGTACTACCTGTGGTCGATCGGCTGGGGCTTCGGGTACATCCCGGCGCTGATGACGCTCGTCGGCGGCGTGATGCTGCTGGCCAAGGACCGCATCCGGGCGTTGTTGCTGATCCCCGCCCCGATCCTCTTCTTCCTCTACGTGGGCGCGCAGGGGCGCTACTTCGCTCGCTACGTCATGCCGATCTACCCGCTGATGATGCTCGTCGCGGCGGCCGGGACGATCTGGCTCGTCACCTGGCTGGCCGGGCGCCTGCACCTCTCGGGGCGCGGCCGGGCGGCGCTGGCGATCGGCGTCGGGCTGCTCGTGTGCGCCCAGGGCATCGTCTACGTGATCCACAACGACGTCGTCCTCTCGCGCGAGGACACCCGCAGCGAGGCGCGGGACTGGATGGTGAAGAACATTCCCGCCGGCACCCAGATGGTGGTCGAGCCGATCGTCCCCAAGGAGTGGTACCTGGACGGCGGCGTGCCGCCGAAGGTCGGCTCCCAGGAGGGGTACCGCTGGCCGCGGTTCGTGCGCTCGCCGGACGACAAGAAGGCGCTGGCGAGGCAGTTCAAGGGTGCCCGTCGCAACGCCGACTTCGCCAACTACGAGTACACGCTCTTCCCCGGCCTGATCCCGTACCTTCGTGAGCAGGGGGTCTGCTGGTACGTGTCCGGCTCGATGCAGTCGGGGCGCGGTTACAACAACCCGGGCCGGGTGCCGCAGGCGATCAAGTTCTACGAGGCGCTCGACCGTGAGGCGACGCTGGCGTACGAGGACTCGCCCTACGGCACGCCGGGGGAGGGGCCCAAGCATCCCTTCCAGTACGACCAGTCCTTCGACTACTACCCCCTGAGCTTCGAGCGGCCCGGCCCGGTGATGCGCATCTACCGGCTCAAGGACTGCATCCCCAAACCGCCGAAGTAATCGGGTACGGTGCCGTGTCCATGCGCGGCCCCCTCGCCCTGTCCGTCCTGCTGTCCGTCGCGCTCCTGGCCGCCGGGTGCGGGGAGGGCACGCCCGAGCGACCGCGCAACCTCACGGTACGCCACGTGCCGGGCTCCTGGCGTTCTACGACGATGTCGAGGCGGGGCGGTACGCCGCTGCGTGCGCGCGGCTTGATCCCGCGCAGGCGAAGCTGATGCAGGTTCTTGCCCAGGGGAATCTGCGGATCCCCGCCGGCACCCACGCCGAGCGGATGAGCTACATCCGCAGGACCAACGCGGCCATCACGGACTGCGTCACGGGCCTGCGGCGGTTCGCCGGCGACCATCCCCGCCGGGTCCGCGGAGCCCGTGCCGCGATGGAGTCGGCTCGCCAGACCAAACCGTTCCCGATCCCCCTCTGGGAGTTTCGGCAGGGTGAGAGCGACGCCAGCGTCCGGTGGCAGGACGGGCACTGGGTGGTTCTGAGCGTCAGCCTCTGACGTGATCTTGCCCGGTCTATTCCAGCGCGAGGACGTCGTCGAGGGGGATGAGGGCGTCGGCCCACCAGTCGGGGTCGTTCGGCGGGTGGGGCGTCGGCG
>CAZXNX010000395.1:0-2733 GCA_964642225.1 uncultured Solirubrobacteraceae bacterium
CGGCCGTGCAGGGCGCAGCGCACCGCGGGGCGCCACACCGCTATCCTCCCGCCGGCTTATGGCGAACATTCACTCGCAAAAGAAGCGCATCCTCCGGGCCGAACGTGAGCGCCTGGAGAATCGCCGCTACACCTCAACCATCAAGACGTACTTCCGTCGTCTTGAAGAGGCTGTCGCGGCCGGCGAGGACGAGAAGGTGGACGCGGAGTACGCGGCCCTCGTCTCCCTCATCGACAAGGCCGTCAAGCGTGGTGCCCTGCACAAGAACTCGGGTGCCCGCAAGAAGTCCCGCGCCGCGCGCCTGCGCGCCCGCCAGACCGCCTGACCCACCCCATGCGCCCTCACGCCTGACGCCCGCCCTGCGCGGGCGTTTCGTCGTTCCCGGCCGGATGACGCCGACGCGCCACGCCGCGCTACGGTGACCGGGTGGCCCTGAAGCTCATCGTCGCGACCGTGCTGCTCCTGGCCGCTCCCGGGACCGGCGTGGCCGCGACGGCGCCGCTGCGGGCCGTGCTCGCGCCCAGCCCGGGGGCGCTCACCCAGGGCGACCCGCACCTCCCGGGGCTCGGCGACGGCGGCTACGACGTCGCGCACTACGACCTGCGCCTGCGCTACACCCCGGCCACGCGGCGACTGCTCGGGATCGCGACCATCGGCGCCACCGCGACGCAGGACCTCAGCTCGTTCGGGCTCGACCTCGTCGGGATGACCGTGTCGGCCGTCCAGGTCGACGGTGTCCCCGCCCGGCTGCGGCGCACCCGCTCCAAGCTCATCGTCACGCCGGCCGAGCCGATCGCGATCGCCCGGCCGTTCACGGTGACCGTGGGCTACGCGGGGATCCCGGGCAAGGCCCCCCGGGCCGAGGGCGGGGCCGGGTGGTACGCCCTCGGCCGGGCGGCGGTGGCCTACGCCGAGCCCGACGGCGCGCGGCGCTGGTTCCCCAACAACGGCGCCACCACCGCCAAGGCGCCCTACGACATCACGGTGACCGTGCCGGCCGGGACGACCGCGGTGGCCGGCGGTGAGCTCGTCTCCCGCGTCACCGACCCCAGCGGGGCGACGACGACCTGGCACTGGCGCGAGACCTCCCCGATGATCGCCTACGCCGCCACCGTGGCGATCGGGCCCTTCAGCCTCAGCCCCACCACCACGGCGGGCGACGTGCGGGTGTCCACCGCGGTCCAGCGCGACCTGCCCCGGCGCATCAAGGCGGCCGCCCGGCGCGACTTCGCCGAGCTGCCGCAGGTGCTGCGGCTGTACACCGACCGCTTCGGCCCGTACCCGTTCGCGGCGGCGGGCGGCATCGTCGGCGGGTTCGGGTTCGGCCTCGCGCCGCTGGAGACCCAGACCAGGCCGATCTACGACCGGGTCGTGGACAGCGCCACCCAGGCCCACGAGATCGCCCACCAGTGGTTCGGCGACAGCGTGACGCTCACCCGGTGGTCCGACATCTGGCTCCACGAGGGGTTCGCCACCTACGCCGAATGGCTGTGGGACCACCCCACCCGGCGCGGGAGGGCGCGCGAGCTGCGGCGCGTCTGGCGGGCGTGGAGCGACCGCGCCCACGCCCTGGCCGCCCCCGGCGCGGAGCTGTTCAGCTCCGTGTCCTACGAGCGCGGCGGCGCGACCCTCGTCGGCCTGGAGCTGCTGATGGGCGAGCGGCCCTTCTTCGCCCTGATGCGGGAGTGGGCGACCACGCACCGTTACGGCAACGTCACCTCCCGGCAGTTCATCGACCTGGCCACCCTGCGTGGCGGCCCGGACGCGGGCTCCTTCGTGCGCACGTGGCTCTACCACCGCCATCGCCCGGCGCTCCCGCCGCTGCTCGCGGCCCGCATGCACCGCCTCGCCGGGTGAGGCGCGGGCGGGCCGTCAGCCCGCGATGGACGTCAGCGCGCGGATGGCGAGCGTGTCGGAGCGCAGCTCGCTGTCGCCGCGGGAATCGCGCTCCAGTGCGGCCAGCAGCTCGACGCCACGGGCCAGCCGGTCGGCGTCGGCGCGGCGCGCCTCGGCGATGCGGCGGTCGACCGCGTACGGGTTGCCCTTGGTCGAGGCCTTGATCTGGGCCGGGGCCTCGCCCGCCTCCAGCCGCACGGCGATCACGTGCACGTCGCGCATGCGCCGGACCATCAGCGGCAGCAGCCGCTCGAACGCCTCGCGCTCGCGGAGCTGCAGCCACGTGTGCATCGCCGATTCGAGGTTGCCGGCCACGAGGGCGTCCCCTAGCCCCCACACCTGCTTCTCGGCGCCGTCGGCCACCGCCGCCTCGACGTCGTCGGCATGCAGCCGCGCCCCCTGGCCGTGCTCGAGCGCCAGCTTCTCCAGCTCGCGCAGCAGCCGCTGCTGGCGCTCGCCGACGTAGGCGACGAGCGTCTGGGCACCGTCCCGGTCCAGCTCGATGCCCAGGCGGCGCGCCTGCTCGGCGACCCAGGACGGCAGCTCCTTGGCCGTCCTGGACTTCTCGTGGGCGATGTCGCCGCCGCCGGCGGTGACCGCCTTGAGGAGGGCGGCGGGCACCTTGAGGCGACCGTCCTCGCGGGCGAAGAACGCGACCGTCACGTCCGGGTCGGGTGTGGCGAGGACCGGGACGAGGTGCTCGGTGACCGCGGCATCCTTCCAGCGCTCGACCCCGTCGACGATGATGAACCGCCGGCCCATCGCGAAGGTCATCGTCATGAGCGACGCCGCCACCGCCTCCGGCGTCGACGCGTCGCCCTCCAGCAGCTCGACGCC
>CAZXNX010000396.1:0-2728 GCA_964642225.1 uncultured Solirubrobacteraceae bacterium
GGCCGCTCCCGCGGCCCCGGCCCCGGCTGCTCCGGCTGCTCCGGCGGCCCCCGCCGCCCCGGCGGCGCCGACCGATTCCGCTCGGGCCGAGCCCGAGGCCCCGGCCAAGACCGAGGAGACCCCCGCGTGAGCATCACCGCATCTGACGTCAAGGCCCTGCGCGAGAAGACCGGCGCGGGGATGATGGACTGCAAGAACGCCCTGACCGAGGTCGACGGCGACATGGACAAGGCCGTCGAGCTCCTGCGGGTGAAGATGGGCAACAAGATCGGCAAGCTCGCCGGTCGCGACGCCACCGAGGGCACGGTCCAGTCCTACATCCACGCCACCGGCAAGGTCGGCGTGCTCGTCGAGGTCGACTGCAACACCGACTTCGTCGCGCGCAACGACGACTTCATCGCCTTCGCCAAGGACGTCGCCATGCACGTGGCGGCGATGCCGACCGCGATCTACGTGACCGAGGACGAGGTCCCGGCCGAGGCCCGCGAGGCCGAGCTGCGCGTCTACGAGCAGCAGGCGGCGGACAAGCCGGAGAACATCCGGGCCAAGATCGCCGAGGGCAAGCTGAAGAAGTGGCTGGAGGAGGTGGTCCTGCTCAACCAGGAGCACATCAACGGCGACAAGTTCGACGGCAAGACCATCGAGCAGCTGCGGGCCGACCTGTCGGCCAAGACCGGCGAGAACATCGTCGTCAAGCGGTTCACGCGCTTCGCAGTCGGCGCGTAGGATCACGCCACACATGGCCGAACCGGTCTTCCAGCGGATCCTGCTGAAGCTGTCGGGCGAGTCCCTCATGGGCTCGCTCGACTACGGGACCGATCCCGCCCGCCTCACCGACGTCGCGCGCCAGATCGCCCGCGTGCAGGCGCTGGGCGTCGAGGTGGCCATCGTCGTCGGCGCGGGCAACATCTACCGCGGCATGAAGGGCGCCGCCGCGGGGATGGACCGCTCGACCGCCGACTACATGGGGATGCTCGCCACGGTCCTCAACGCGCTCGCGCTGCAGGACGCCCTGGAGAAGGAGGGCGTCCACACCCGCGTGCAGTCGGCCATCACCATCTCCGAGGTCGCCGAGCCGTACATCCGCCGGCGCGCCATGCGCCACCTGGAGAAGAAGCGCGTCGTGATCTTCGCCGCCGGCACCGGCAACCCGTTCTTCACCACCGACACCGCGGCCTCGCTGCGCGCCAACGAGATCCACGCCGAGGCGATCCTCATGGCCAAGAACGGGGTCGACGGCGTCTACACCGCGGACCCCGCCACGGACCCCGACGCGCAGCTCATCCACCGCATCACCCACATGGAGGCGCTCCAGCGCCAGCTGCGGGTGATGGACTCCACCGCGCTCACCCTGTGCATGGAGAACGCCATGCCGCTGCACGTCTTCAACATGGATGACGCCACGAACATCGAGCGGATAGTGTCCGGCGAGCACGTGGGAACACTGGTGCAGACGCCGTGAGAGAGGTTTCGACGTGAGCGAGATGACCGACGAGCTCCTGAAGGACGCCAAGGAGCGCATGCAGAAGTCCGTGGAGTCCACGAACCACGAGTTCGGCTCCGTGCGCACGGGCCGCGCCAGCCCGGCGCTGCTGGACCGCGTGATGGTCGACTACTACGGGGCGCCGACGCCGCTGCGCCAGCTGGCCACGATCTCCGCCCCCGAGGCGCAGCTCCTCAGCGTCCAGCCCTACGACGTCTCGTCGATCAAGCTGCTGGAGAAGGCGATCATGGAGTCGGGCATCGGCCTGACGCCCAACAACGACGGCAAGGTCATCCGCCTGGCCATCCCGCAGCTCAACGAGGAGCGCCGCCGCGAGCTCGTCAAGATGGTCCGCGGCATCGCCGAGGAGGGCCGCATCGCCGTGCGCAACGTGCGCCGCGACACGATGCAGGACCTGCGCGAGCTGAAGGAAGAAGGAGAGCTGGGTGCCGACGACGAGCACCGGGCCGAGGGCGAGCTGCAGAAGCTCACCGACGGCGCGATCGCCACGCTCGACGGGTACCTGAAGGGCAAGGAAGACGAGATCCTCGAAGTCTGATGGGCGATCGGGCCCGCCACGTCGCGATCATCACCGACGGCAACGGCCGCTGGGCCAAGGCCCGGGGCCTCTCCGTCGAGGAGGGGCATCAGGCCGGCGCCGACGTGGTGCAGGCGCGGCTGCGTGACGCCGTCGAGCTCGGTATCCGCGAGCTGACCGTCTACTCCTTCTCGACCGAGAACTGGTCGCGGTCGGCGCAGGAGGTCACCGCGCTCATGCGCATGTTCTCCCAGCGCATCGCGTCCGAGACCCCGGAGCTGAAGGCCGAGGGGGTGCGCATGCGGTTCATCGGCTCGCGCGACCGGGTGCCCGAGGCACTGGGCGAGCAGATGGACTGGGCCATGGAGGAGACCGCCGGCAACGACCGCATCACCCTGTTCGTGGCCTTCAACTACGGCGGGCGCCAGGAGATCCTCGACGCCGCCGCGCGCTACGACGGGGGCGGGGAGGACGCGTTCCGCTCGCTCCTGTACGCGCCGGACATGCACGACCCGGACCTGATCATCCGCACCAGCGGCGAGCGGCGCCTGTCCAACTACCTGCTGTGGCAGTCCGCCTACAGCGAGCTGGTCTTCCGCGACGAGCTGTGGCCCGACTTCGACCGCGCCGCCTTCGAGGCCTCGCTCGACGAATACGACGCCCGCGTGCGCCGCTTCGGGGGGCGCTGAGCATGGCCGACTCCCGCT
>CAZXNX010000397.1:0-2714 GCA_964642225.1 uncultured Solirubrobacteraceae bacterium
TCGGCGGTCGCGTTCGGGCCGGCGCCGGCCAGCAGCATCGCCGCCGCGACACCCATGACCCCCAAGCGCCTCCCGTGCCTGGACATGGCTACTCCGGCGCGTCGGGGACGATCTCCAGCCGGTAGCCGACGCCGCGCACGGTGCGCAGGTAGGCGGGCGCGGAGGGGTCGTCCTCGATCTTGCGCCGCAGGTTGGAGATGTGGACGTCGACGACGTGCTCGTCGCCGAACCAGTTGGGGCCCCACACGCGGTCCAGGAGCTGGGCGCGGGTCATCGTCACGCGCGGGCGCTCGATGAGGGCCTGGAGCAGGTCGAACTCCGTGCGCGTGAGGTCGAGGCGGTCGCCCTTGCGGGTCACCTCGCGCGCGGGGACGTCGATGGCCAGGTCGCCGAGCCGGATCGCGGCGGTGGTGGCCATCTCGCCGCGGGGGCGGCGCAGCAGCACCTTGATGCGCGCCACCAGCTCCCGCGCGGAGAACGGCTTGGTCACGTAGTCGTCGGCGCCGATCGACAGGCCGATGAGCTTGTCGAACTCGTCGCTGCGTCCGGTGAGCAGCACGATGTACGCGTCGGTGAAGCCGCGGATCTGCCGGCAGGCGTCGATCCCGTCGATCCCGGGCAGGCCGAGGTCGAGCACGATCACGTCCGGCCGGAAGGAGCGGGCGAGCTCCACCCCGCGGATGCCGTCCGAGGCGGTCTCGATGACGAAACCCTCGCGGCGCAGGATGCGGGCCACGAGCTCACGGAACTCGAGGGCATCGTCCACGACGAGCGCGCGCCGTTCCACGGATCGCGTGGCCCGGTCTGTGGTGGTGCTCACGCGCTCAAACTACACCCTGACGGGGCGCCAATTCGCAGGCGCCCCGCCGGGGGTGGGGTCAGTGGTCCTCACCGGTCAGCACGGTCGCGCCGTGGAACACGACCTGGCCGCTGAGCCAGGCGCGCAGGCCAACGCGGCCGCCGGTCGGGATCGGCAGGCCGTTGTAGACCTCGGTCTTCTTGATGGAGCCGGTCAGGTCGGGGACGCTGAGGACGGTCTTGCCGTCGATGGCGGCCGTCATGGTGTTGCCGCGCACGGTCACCGCGACGGTGTGCCGGCCGCCCCAGTTGAAGCCGCTGGGCGCCGCCGCGACGGCGAACGGCACCGCGTGCTCGGTGTCGCCGGCCCAGTGGCGGACGATGAACTTGAAGCTGTAGCCCGGGTCGAACTGGAACGAGTAGCCCGACAGCCGGCCCTTGTCGTCGATGCTGGAGCGCACGAAGATGCCGTAGCCCCACTGGCCGTTGGTCAGCGTGGCGTCGACCTTGACGGTGGCGTCCTTGGCGTCGACGTTGCGGGACAGGACGCGCCGCTCGCCGCTGCCACGGTTCATGGTGACGCTGCCGTCCTTGGAGATGTCGATCAGCTCGGGGGAGCGGACGGCCACCCAGTCGAGGATGCGCTGCTCGGCGACGCCGAGGGCGTAGGTCCGGGTGCGGCCGTCAGCGGTCCGCACGACGACGGCGCCGCGGCCGAGCGCCGGCCCGGTGACCGGGTCGGCGTCGAGGTCCTGCTGCCACAGGGCGTCGCCGGTGCGGTTGCTGATGGCCAGCAGCCGGCGCTTCTCGGTGGCGGCGACGACGACGCCGCCGGCGGAGACGACCGGGTCGCCGACGATGGCGGAGCCCAGCTTCGACGTCCACAGGACCTTGCCGGTGGTGCGGTCCAGGGCGGTGAGCAGCCCGTCGGGGGTGGCGGCGTAGACGAGGTGGTCGTCGGCCACGGGGGTGGCCAGCGTGCAGGTGGAGGCGCAGCTGTCCTTGCCGCCCACGGGGGTGGACCACAGCAGCGCGCCCTTGCGGCTGTCGATGGCGCGCAGGCGCAGGCCGCCGGACCCGTCGGGGCCGGTGACGAAGGCGACGAACTTGGAGACGTAGGGGGTGCTGGGACTGGTCTTGCCGGTCGGCAGCGTGTGCTTCCAGCGCAGCGTGCCGTCCCATGGCTTGTGGGCCGCGACCACGCCGTCCTGGGAGGTGAAGAGCCAGCCGTAGGCGACCTGCATGCGGGCCGGCGAGGTGACCTTCTCGGTCCAGCGCACCGCGCCGTTCTCGGCCTTGAGGGTGGTGAGGGCCTTGTCGGTGGAGACGAACACGCGGTTGAAGGCGGCCGCGACGCTCGTGTTGTCGCCGTCGACCTTGTGCGACCAGGCGACGGTGCCGGTGGCGCGGTTCAGGCTGGTCACGACGCCCTTCTCGGCGGCGATGATGCGGTCGCCGCTGCGCACGGGCGCGCCGGTGTCGTCCCCGTCGCCCTTCCACGCCCACAGGGCCTTGCCGGACTGCAGGTCGAGCGCCTCCAGGCCGGGGCCGTCGGGGGTGCCGGCCAGGAAGACGCGGTCGGCGCCGACGAGCGCGGCGGCGGGGGACCGGGTCTTCACGTCGGCCGTCCAGTGGACGTTGAGCCCGCCGACGGACGCCCGGGAGACGTCCCGCTCGGACTTCACGTAGCCACGGCCGCCGTAGGTGGGGTCGGTGGGCGCGGTGGTCGCGGCGTTGGCGGACGAGGCGGACAGGCCCAGCGCGGTGAGGGCGGCGGCGTACGACGTGTATCGGAGCATGGGGCCAGCCTGGCGTGGCCGCCCGCAGGGCCACTCAAGTGCGCATCAGGATTCCGTCAAGGTCGGCCGCGGGGCGGCCGGGCGCTACTCGCGGCCGCGCGGGCGACGGCCCACGAT
>CAZXNX010000398.1:0-2712 GCA_964642225.1 uncultured Solirubrobacteraceae bacterium
GCCTGCTTGAACTTGGCGTACTCCTTCGGCGTGAAGTAGTTGGAGAAGCGGTCGTTGAGCGACTTGACCATGCCGGCGATGGAGGCGTTGGCAAGCTCGTCGTCGGTGAGCTTGCGGTAGTACGTCTTCTCGATCGTGTCCATGGCCTCCTGGACGACCTGCTGCTGCTTGTCGACGCCGAGCGCGTCCTGCACCTGGTCGGGCAGGCCGCTGGGGTGCGCGCCGACATAGAGCCCGACCGCGAGGAGCGCGACGGGCAGCAGAACGGCGGCGACGATGGCGAGGACGCGGGACATCAGCAGCGATGGAGGCTAGAGGACCGCTGCATCCGCCACGCCGGACGGCGTGGCGGTGCCGGCGCGGCGCGGAGCCGCTAGACCCGCAGGAAGCGGCGCAGCGACAGGCCGGAGCCCAGGGTGGAGACCAGGATGGCCGCCGCCAGCAGGATGATCACCAGCGGGCCGAAGGACATCGTCTCCGGCGCGGCGATGAGGGCGAACTTGTCGGTCAGCGGGTCGAACAGCGCGACCTTGCCGATGCCGAGCAGCACGATCGCCGTGACCCCGCCGATCAGCCCGAGGATGACGCCCTCGATGAGGAACGGCCAGCGGATGAACGAGTCGGTCGCGCCCACCAGCTTCATGACCTCCACCTCGCGGCGGCGGGCGAACAGCGACAGGCGGATCGTGTTGGAGATCAGGAGGATCGACGCGGCGATGAGCAGCAGGGCCAGGGCCGCGGCGGTGAGCTTGACGACCTCGGTGACCGACACGATCTTCTCGGTGTCGTCCTTGCGGTTGCGCACCAGCTCGATCGACGGGTCGACCGCGGCGCGCTTGCCGCTCGCCGTCATCGGCATGAGGGCGTTGCGGATGCCCACGACGTCGCCGGCCGATTCCGGGGTGATGCGGAAGAGGTCGGGCAGCGGGTTGGTGCCCAGGAGCTGGTAGGCCTCGGGGTTCTTGCGCTTCTGCTCGGCGTACGCCTTCTCCTTGGAGACGAAGGCGATCGACTTGACGTTGTCGGTCTTCTCGAGCTTGGCCTTCACGCGGGCGATGTCCGCCGCGGTGGCGTCGCGCTTGAGGTACACGTCGGCGGCCACGCGGCCGCTGACCTCGTTGGCCGCCCCGGTGGTGGCCTGCACCACCGGGATGAACACGCCGAGCACGAGCACGGTGACGAGCACCGAGGCCATGGCGGCGAACGAGGGGATGGCGTTGCGCCGGATGGTGCGCGTGGCCTCCTTGATGAAAAACCCGGGCTTCATCGGCTGGTCCGTTCGTCGTCGCGGAAGGCATCGTCGAACAGCTCGTCCGGCGTGGGATCAAGGCGCTTGGGTTCGGGGGCCGGCTCGCCGCGCATGAGGGCGCCGAACTCGGCGGTGTTCTCCTCGCGGGCCGTGTAGCCGCCGGCCTGCTCGTCGCGGACGACGAGGCCGTCGGCCAGCTCGATCACGCGGCGGCGCATGCGGTCGACCATCGCGCTGTCGTGCGTGGCGACCACGACGGTCGTCCCCGCACGGTTGATGCGATAGAGGAGCTGCATGATCCCGATCGACGTCTCGGGGTCCAGGTTGCCGGTCGGCTCGTCCGCCAGCAGGAGCGGCGGGTGGTTCACGAACGCGCGCGCCACGCTGACGCGCTGCTGCTCGCCGCCCGACAGCTGGTCGGGGTAGTTGTGCAGCCGGGTCGACAGGCCGGTGAGGCGCAGCACGTCCGGCACCTTGGCGCGGATGTCCTTGCGGCTGTGGCCGGTGACCTGCAGGGCGTAGGCGACGTTGTCGTACACCGTGCGGTTGGGCAGCAGCTTGAAGTCCTGGAAGACCACGCCGACGTTGCGCCGGTAGTACGGGATCTTCTTGTGGGTCAGCGTGCTCAGGTCACGGCCGGCCACGATGATGGATCCGGCGCTGGGCTCGAGCTCCTTCAGCAGCAGACGCATGAGCGTCGACTTGCCGGAACCACTCTGGCCGACGACGAAGACGAACTCGCCGGGCTTGATCGAGAACGTGGCCTGCTTGAGGCCCGCTCCCGTCGCGTGGTCGTAGATCTTGGAGACCCCGCGCAGTTGGATGACGGCGTTGGGATCGGCCGGGACGGTCGATCGCGGGGCGGCCGGGACCGGTCCCGCCGCTTCAGCGGCGCGACGGGTGCGGGCACGACGGAGGGGCTGCTCTGTTGCGGCCATAGGTCTTTCCAGGTTCGCACAGGCCCCCGCAATCCCTGCCGGTTACGGAGAACTGCAACGCAACGTGCAGCCTGCCGGTCTGCGATCCTCGCCCCATGTCGACCGCGCCCGCCGTTGCCACGGCCTCTTCCGCCGGGCTGACCGAGGCGCAGGCCGCCGAGCGCCTGCGCGAGCGCGGGCCGCTCCCCAAGCCGCCCACGAGCCGCTCGTACCGCAGCATCATCGTGGCCAACACCCTCACGGTGTTCAACGCGATCCTCGTCGGCTTCGGCGTCTTCACGATCACGCTCGGCGACCCCAAGGACGCGCTCTTCCTCGGCATCGTCTTCTTCAACTCCGGGATCGGCATCGCCCAGGAGGTGCGCTCCAAGCGCGCGCTCGACAGCCTCGCCGCCCTGGTCGCCCCCACCGCCGTGGTGGTGCGCGACGGGGAGCCGCGCACCGTCCCCCTCGACGACGTGGTGGTCGGGGACCTCGTGCGCGTCGGCCCCGGCGACCAGATCGTGGCCGACGGCGACTTCGCCG
>CAZXNX010000399.1:0-2709 GCA_964642225.1 uncultured Solirubrobacteraceae bacterium
CCAATGCACGGCGGCGCCGGCCATGAAGATCGACGCCTCCTGCGAGTAGGTGGTGCGCCGGCCGATCTGCCAGCCGACCGTCCCGATCACGCCCGGGGCCGGCGGCGGTGGCGCGTCGCCCGTGTTGAGCAGGACGAACGCTCCGGTGCCGTAGGTGTTCTTGGCGTCCCCCGGGTTCAGGCAGGCCTGGCCGTACAGCGCGGCCTGCTGGTCGCCGGCGACGCCCGCGAGCGGGACGGCGTGGCCGAAGAGGACGTCGGGCCGGGTGGTGCCCATCTCCCCGATCGACGGGCGCACCTGCGGCAGCGACGCGGAGGGGATGTCCAGCAGCCCGCACAGCTCCTCGTCCCAGACGCCGCGGACGATGTCGTAGAGCATGGTGCGCGAGGCGTTGGACGGGTCGGTGACGTGCTCGCCGATCAGGTTGAAGGCGATCCACGCGTCGACGGTGCCGAACACGGCGGTGCCCGCCTCCACGCGGGCGCGCAGCCCGTCCACGTGCTCGAGCATCCAGGCGATCTTCGTCGCCGAGAAGTACGGGTCGAGCACGAGGCCGGTGCGCTCGCGCACGAGTGGCTCGTGGCCGGCCTCGCGCAGCGCGGCGCAGGCACCGGCCGTGCGGCGGTCCTGCCAGACGATGGCCCGGTGCAGCGGCTCACCGGTGCGCGGGTCCCACACGCACACCGTCTCGCGCTGGTTGGTCAGCCCGACCGCGACGACGTCGCCCGGCACCGCGCCGGCGTCGTCCAGGGCCTGCCGGGCCACGTGACGGGTGGCCGCCCACAGCTCGCCGGCGTCCTGCTCGACCCAGCCGGGCCGGGGGAAGTGCTGCGTGATCTCGCGGTAGCCGCGGCCGACGATCTCGCGCTCGGCGTCGAAGACGAGCGCGGTCGATCCCGTCGTTCCCTGGTCGAGGGCGAGCACGAGCGCCATGCGCGGACTCTATGCGCAGGCGACGGCCGCCTGCCGGCGGCGATGCGGAGGGACGTGACCGGAGCACAATCGCCCGGCGCCGAAGTCTGTCCCGTTCTTCGGCGCAGAGCCCCCTCGGCTCCGGTCACGTCCTCCGCGGGCGGTGTCGATCACACGCGGGAGAGACGCGTCCCACCCGCGAGGGTGGGCCCGCCCTATGACGATCCGAGTGGGTCAGGCCCGGACCGACGTAATCCACGGAGACGGGGAGCGGCAGTTCGTCGCAGGAGGAGACGGTGGTTGCCGATCCCTTTCGTGTCGCCGTGAACATGGACATCATGGTGCCCGTCCGGCTGCGGATCCCACACCGACGAACGGTCGAGGATTCCCAACAACGTTTCGCCCGGCGGTCGGGGCTGTGCGGATCCGCACCATCCCGGGCTGCACGTGCCGCATCAGAGCATCGCTCCGACGGCGACCGCGACGCAGACGCCCACCACGAGCATCAGCAGCAGGGCTTCGAAGGTTCCCATGGGCTCGTCCTGAGCCTCATGGCGGTCTGGAGCTACGGGGTGTGTGGCCATGCCTCCATGGTGGGGCACGCCTGTTCCACCTCCCAGGGACGTTCGGTCCAGACTGAAGAGCGGCAATGCGCCCCGGGGGCCGACCGTCGGTCGACCCCCGGGCGCCAGAGCCGTTCTAGCCGAGCACGTTCTTCAGCCAGAGGGACGCGTCGTCCTGGCCGGCCGCCACGACGGAGCCATGGTCGACACCGGGGTAGACCTTGTAGTCCACCGCACCGCCGTTGGCGTTCAGCGACGCCACGAGCGGATCGGTGAAGGACTTGAACACCGTGGTGTCGGCGTCACCCTGCTGGACGAGCGCCGGCACGGTGATCTTCAGGTTGCTGGGCTCGCTGGCGTCCAGCACCTTGTAGAGCGGGGCGCGGTCGTAGCCGGAGGCCACGATCTGGGCCGGGGGCAGGCCGCCCCACGAGTCGCTCTGCCCGAGCTGGCCCAGGCACTTGGTGGCGACCTGCGGGTACAGCGCGAGCGCCGCGGGGGTCAGCAGCTCCGCCGGCTTGATCGACGGGTCCACGGCGATGGCGCCGGCCACGAGCAGCGAGCCGATGCCGGACAAGCCACCGCCCGGGGCGGTGAGGCCCGCGGCTGCCGCGACCTCCTCCTTGATGTGGGAGGCCGGCGCGAAGGCGTCGACGCCCTTGAGCTTCAGGGACGGCGCCCACTTCGGGCCCAGTGCCGCGGCGAACAGCGCGGCGTGGCCACCCTGGGAGTGGCCGGCGGCGACCCAGTTGCGCCCGACGCTCTTGTCGAGCTTGCGGGCGGCGCTGACGATGTCGACGACGCCGCGGCCCTCGGACGCGCCGATGAGGTACGGATGCGGCCCGGGCGTGCCCAGGCCCTCGTAGTCGCTGCGGACGACGGCGTAGCCGGCGGCCAGCCAGGCGTTGAGCTGCGGGTACACGTAGGCGTTGTAGCCGTGCGCCGGGTTGGAGACCGCGTCACGCGACGGGGCGCAGAGGTCCGCGGCGCCGGTGGTGCCGTGCGCCCAGCTGATCACGGGCCAGCCGCCCTTGGGCGCCTTGCCCTTGGGGATCGACACCGTGCCGGAGACGGCGATCGCCTTGCCGGACACCGAGGTGGACCGGTAGAGGACCAGGGTGTTGCGGGCGGCCCCGGTGAGGGCGGCGGACCCCTTCAGGGTGCGGGACCAGATGAGGTCGCCGTGCTTGCCGGTGAGCTTCTTGGGCGGCGTGTAGAACTTCAGGCCGGCGGG
>CAZXNX010000400.1:0-2685 GCA_964642225.1 uncultured Solirubrobacteraceae bacterium
TCGAGTCGATCGGCACCGGCGACGTCTCCCGGGACGTCGCCACGGTCGGGCCGCTCACCGTCACGCTGACCTGCCGTGCCTCGACGTACGCGTACTGGATCGTGCGCGTGACGTCGACCTCGGCCAGCCCGACCGAGCTGTACGGCGCCGTCGAGGCGACCAAGCAGTCGAGCCAGTCCGTGATCGGCTACGACACCGCGGTCGCCGGTGCGCCCGCCGGCGGGATCGTGATCGCCCGCGCCCCGAGCGGCAACCCCGATCCGCGCGGCACCAACTGGGGCCTGACCGTCGTGCTACCCGACGGCACCATCCAGGACGTCCGCAGCATCGTCCGTCGCGTCGACCTGACGGGCACGGACAATGACCGCTGCATCTTCCCGGCAAAGGCGCTGGTGGAGCGGGTCAGCCAGGTCGGCTGATCAGCCTCCACATGCGCCACGGCGTTTCTGTACGCTAGCGCCCGCTGTCCTTCTTGCACGTTCGTTCAGTAACAGGGGTAGAGGTCAATATGCGCAAGGTTCGCTGGTCTGTCGCCGCCGCGGTGGCACTTCTTACGATGGTGGGAGTCCCTGTCGCGCAGGGCGCGCCGGCCGCCACGCCGGCCAAGGCCACGGTGGCCTACACCGCCCACGGCAGCATCAACGAGGCCTACGTCCTCGATGCGAAGGAGGGGGAGAAGCTCACCCTCGTCACCAAGAAGGGCAAGAAAGTCGGCACGGGCACGGTGGACCGCCTGGGCAGCTACATCTTCCACGGCCTCAAGCCCGGTCCGGGCTACGTCGTCAAGGGCGCCAAGGGGGTCAGCAAGCCGTTCTCCGTGCTGAAGGCCGGCGACAACCCGAAGGAGTCCTTCTACAAGAAGACCCAGCTCAAGCAGGGCCTGAACTACGTCAAGATGCGCGACGGCGTCGAGCTCGCCATGACCGTCCGCCTCCCCACCGGCAAGACGATGGCGGACGGACCGTTCCCGACGTTCATCGAGCACTCCGGCTACGAGACGGCGGCGCCGCACGACCTGCTCTCGACCGTCGTCGCCTCGCTCACCGGCGGTGGCGGCGGCAACGATCCGCTCGCCCCCGCCACCAGCACGGCGGTCGGCTCGGTGCTCGGCCCGCTTCTCGGCTTCGCGGTGGTCAGCGTGCAGATGCGCGGATCGGGCTGCTCGGGCGGCGCGTTCGATCTCTTCAACCTGCCCACCACCTACGACGGCTACGACATGGTCGAGACGGTGGCGGCGCAGTCCTGGGTCAAGGGCAACAAGGTCGGCATGGGCGGCATCTCGTTCTCCGGCATCAGCCAGCTCTTCGCGGCCGGGACCAACCCGCCGCACCTCGCGGCGGTCTCGCCGATGTCCGTCACCGACGACATCTACACCGCGACGGGGTACCCGGGAGGCATCTTCAACTCCGGGTTCGCCCTGAGCTGGATCAAGGCGCGCGCCAACGACGCCCAGCCGGCCCCGGAAGGCGGGCAGGGATGGGCCAAGGCGCTCGTCGCCGAGGGTGACAAGCACTGCCTGGACAACCAGAAGCTGCGCCTGCAGACGATCGACGTCTTCCAGACCATCAAGGACAACCCGTACCGGACGCCGGGCCTGTTCGCGGCCCGGTCCCCCGGTGCCTGGGTGAAGAACATCAAGGCCCCCGTGTTCCTGATCGGCCAGTTCCAGGACGAGCAGACGGGCGGGCACTTCCCGGAGAGCCTCGCGCCGCTGGCGAAGAACAAGCGGGCGTGGATCACGCTGCAGAACGGCGTGCACGCCGACTCGCTCGGGCCGAGCACGATCACCCGCTGGGTCGAGTTCCTGAACCTCTACGTCGCCGACCAGGTGCCGAAGGTCCCGGCCCTCATCCGGTCCCTGGCGCCCAAGCTCTACGAGTTCCTCGCCGACGCTCCGTCGTCGCCGGTGGCCGACACCCGCTTCGCGGGCCGTGACGTGACCGTCGAGCAGGCCCGGAGCGAGTTCGAGCAGGACCCGCGCGTGCAGATCCTCATGGACAACGGCGCGGGCCCCGCCGGCCCCGGCTCGATCGGCGCCACCTGGAAGCTCGACTTCAACCAGTGGCCGATCAAGAGCCTCAAGCCCACCAGCTGGTTCCTGGGCGGGAACGGCGCGCTGGCCTCGGCCAAGCCCGGCGCCGGCTCGGCGAAGTACACGAGCGACCCCTCCGCCCGCCCGGCGCAGACGCTCGAGGGCCCGAGCGAGAGCGACTCGTGGAAGGCCCAGCCCAAGTACAACTGGGCGCCCGCGGCCGCCGGCAAGGGCCTCGGGTTCACGTCGCCGGTGCTGACGAAGGACCTGATCGTGATCGGGCCGGCGAGCGCCGACCTGTACGTGAAGTCCTCCGCCGCCGACACCGACCTGCAGGTCGCGGTCAGCGAGGTGCGGCCGGACGGCAAGGAGACGCTCGTGCAGAACGGCTGGCTGCGGGCATCGCACCGCAAGCTGGACGCGAAGCTCTCCACCGCGGTCGACCCGGTGCCGACGCACCTGAAGAAGGACGCGGCGCCGCTGCCCAAGGGCAAGTACAGCCTGGTGCGGGTGCCGATCTTCCCGTTCGGCCACGCGTTCCGCGCCGGCTCGCGGGTGCGCCTGGTGATCACCGCCCCGGGCGGCGACCGCCAGATCTGGCGGTTCGACACGATCGAGAAGGGCAGCACGCAGAACACCATCGCCCTCGGCGG
>CAZXNX010000401.1:0-2679 GCA_964642225.1 uncultured Solirubrobacteraceae bacterium
GGGGGCGCTGCGCGCGGCCAAGGGCGCCACGCGCGTCGCGGCGATCCTCCCCGCCCGCAACGTCACGGCGACCGTCGGCGGTGTCGTGACCCGCACGGTGATGCCGCTGGCCCAGGCCGGCCTGGTGGACGAGATCCTCGTGATCGACGCCGGCTCCCCCGACGGCACCGCCCGGGCGGCGCGGTCGGCCGGCGCCACCGTGCTGCAGCAGGATGCGCTGCTGCCCGGGTTCGGCCCCGCCCGCGGCAAGGGCGACGCGATGTGGCGGGCGCTGTCGGCCACCGACGCGGACGTCGTGTGCTTCCTGGACGCCGACACCGCGGATCCCCACCCCCACCACCTGCTCGGGCTGCTGGGCCCGCTGCTGGCCGCGCCGGGCGTGCAGTTCGTCAAGGGCGCCTTCGACCGGCCGATGCAGGCCGGCGCCACCCTCCAGGAAGGCCAGGGCGGCCGCGTGACCGAGCTGATGGCCCGCCCGCTGCTGAACCTCCACGCCCCCTCCCTGGCCGGCTTCCGCCAGCCGCTGGCCGGGGAACTCGGCGGCCGGCGCGACCTGCTCTCCCGCATCCCGTTCCCCGTCGGATACGGCGTCGAGATCGCGATGATGCTCGACGTCCTGGCCCGGGCCGGGCTCGACGCGATGGCCGAGAGCTGGCTGGGGCGGCGTCAGAACCGCCACCAGTCGCTGCAGGCGCTGAGCGAGATGGCCTACGCCGTCCTCGTCGCCGTGCAGCGGCGCACCGACCCGTCGACGCCGCTGGCCGGCCGGTACGAGCGGCCGTGGGCGGCCGACGGCGCGGCGGACGTCCCCGTGCTGGAGCGCCCGCCGCTGGCCGAGGTCCTCGCCACCGGCTGCGGCGACGAGGCCCGGTCGGCGTCTCAGGCCTGATTCGCGGTCGCGCCCGCGGGCGCGACGTCGTGCTCGCCCTCGGCGAACTCCTCGACGATCTTGGCGCAGAACGCCGGGAGGTCGTCGGGGTTGCGGCTGGAGACGAGACCCTGGTCGCACACGACCTCCTCGTCCACCCACTCGCCGCCGGCGTTGCGGATGTCCGTGCGCAGCGACGGCCATGACGTGATCGTGCGTCCGCGCACGAGGTCGGCCTCCACCAGCGTCCACGGCCCGTGACAGATGACGCCGACGGGCGTGCCGGCCCGGAACGTCTCCTGCAGGAACGCGATCGCCGCGTCCTCGGTGCGCAGCTGGTCGGGGTTGGCCACCCCGCCCGGCAGCACCACGCCGTCGTAGTCGCCGGGGACGGCGTCCCGCAGGACGACGTCGACGCCGTACGTGCCGGCCTTGTCGAGGTGGTTGAACGCCTGCACCTCGCCCTCCTGGGGCGCGACGAGGACGGGCTCGCCGCCGGCCTCGGCGACGGCCTTCCACGGCGCGGTCAGCTCGACCTCCTCGATGCCCTCCTGGGCGACGAGGAACGCGATCCTCCTGCCGTGCAGCTCCGATGACATGGGTGTCCTCCTTGGTTCGGGTTCTCCCATGCGGCTACCCGCCCCGCCGAGGCCCTACCCCGCCCCCGGCAGCTCCTGACGCACGCGCAGCAGGTCGGCGAAGAGGTCGCCGTCGCGGGCCACGCGCTCCAGCACCTGCTCGGTGGTGAAGACCAGGCGGGCGGCCTCCCCCGCGTCCAGCGCCTCCTGCACCTCGGCCCAGGTGACGGGGGTCGACACGGTCGGATGCTCGCGGGCCCGCACCGAGTACACGTTCACCGTCGTCTTGTGCGCGTCGTTCTGGCTCCAGTCGATGAACACCTTGCCGGGCCGCCGCGCCTTGGCCATCTGCGAGACGACCCGGTCGGGAAACCGCTCGGCCAGCGTCCGGGCGACAGCGAGCGCGAACGCCTTGGTCTCCTCGTGGGTGGCGGTGCCGCGCAGCGGGACGTAGAGCTGCAGCCCCTTGGAGCCCGACGTCTTGACGAGGGTCAGGAGCCCCAGCTCGTCGAGCATCCCGCGGATCCACAGGGCGACCTGCGCACTGTCGATGACGTCGGCCGGCGGGCCGGGGTCGAGGTCGAAGACGAGCGCGTCCGGGCGCCCCGGCGCGTCGGCCGGGGCGAGCAGGGTGTGCAGCTCGATGGCGGCGCGGTTGGCCGTCCACACCAGCCCGGCGCGGCTGTCGACGACGAGCTCCTCGATCGGCCCCTTCGTGCTGGCGTCGACCATCGTGGTGGTCATCCAGTCGGGCCGGTCCTTGGCGGCATGCTTCTGGAAGAAGGCCTTCTCGTCGACGCCGTTGGGAAACCGCTTGAGGGTGAGCGGGCGGCCGCGCAGGTGCGGGACGAGCACGGGGGCGATCCGCGCGTAGTAGTCGATGAGCTCCCCCTTGGTGAAGCCGTCGCCCGGGTACAGCACCTTGTGCAGGTTGGTCAGCCGCAGCGCGCGCCCGTCCAGCTCGAGCTCCACGTTCCCCTGCGTGACGTCGGCGCTCGTCCACGAGCCCGGCGGGGCCGGCGCTCCTCCCTGCCGGGGCGTGTCCGCCCTCGTCACCTCGCGCGCTCCCTTGTCCGTGCGCAGCCCACGGTAGGTGGGATGACGCAGCATGCCCGCCGCAGTCCAGTGGTGAAACCCGACCTCCACCACCAGCTCGGGCTCGGTGAAGCGCGCGTCCCGCGGCGGGGGCGACGCGGCCCCCGGGGCGAAGGGCGAGCCGGCGCGGGCCAGCGG
>CAZXNX010000402.1:0-2675 GCA_964642225.1 uncultured Solirubrobacteraceae bacterium
GGCCGTTGTCGAACAGCGCGTCGACGGCCTCCTGGAGCATGCGCTTCTCGTTGTTGACGATGATCTCGGGCGCGCCCAGGTCGAGCAGCCGCTTGAGGCGGTTGTTGCGGTTGATGACGCGGCGGTACAGGTCGTTGAGGTCCGACGTGGCGAAGCGGCCACCGTCGAGCTGCACCATCGGGCGCAGCTCCGGCGGGATGACCGGCACGGCCTCCAGGACCATCATGTCCGGGGTGTTGTCGGAGTTCAGGAACGCCGACAGCACCTTCAGGCGCTTGACCGACCGGGCCTGCTTCTGGCCCTTGCCGTTCTTGACGATGTCCTCGAGGTCGACCCGCTCGTGCTCCATGCAGATGCCGGGCAGGTCGGCCGGGGCCAGACCGTCGCCGGGCAGGCGCTCGGGATCCACGGCGCGGGGCGTCGCCTCGCGGTCGTAGTCGGGCTTCTCGCGCAGCAGCTCGCGGACGTGCTCGGCGCCCATGCCGCCGCCGAAGTACTCGCCGAAGCCGTACGGCGAGCCGAAGCGGTGCTTGAGCTCACGGAAGAACGTCTCGTCCGCGATGATGAACTTCGGCTTGAAGGCGTCCTTCTCGAAGGACTTCTCCTTGTAGGACGACAGCGGCCATTCCTTGCCCTCGGCGGGCGGCTCCTCGGCCGGCTCCTCGCGGTTGGCGAAGAGCTTCCAGACCTCCTTGAGGCGCATGCGCGCGTCCTCGTAGTAGGCCTCCGTGTCGTCGATGTCGCCGGTGAAGGTCTTCTTCAGCTCGGCGAGCAGCTTCTTGCGCTCGTCGTCGGAGAGCTTGGAGACGGTGATCTCCAGCGACTCGACCCAGAGCAGGTCCTCGTCGTCCAGGCCGGTCTCGGTGCCGTCCTCGAGGTACTTGGTGCGGGCCTCCAGCTGCGTGCGCAGCCGGCCGACCTGCTCCTGCTCCTCGGCGACGAGGCGGTCGAGCTCCTCCTGCATCTGCTCCTCGAGCACGGGCAGGTCGCGCCAGCGCGCCTCCTGGTCGACCCACGTCACGATGGACGCGGCGAAGTACAGGATCTTCTCGAGCTCCTTGGGCGCCATGTCCAGCAGGTAGCCGATGCGGCTCGGGACGCCCTTGAAGAACCAGATGTGGCTGACGGGGGCGGCCAGGTCGATGTGGCCCATGCGCTCACGGCGCACCTTGGACCGGGTGACCTCGACGCCGCAGCGCTCGCAGACGATGCCCTTGTAGCGGACGCGCTTGTACTTGCCGCAGTAGCACTCCCAGTCCTTGGTCGGACCGAAGATGCGCTCGCAGAAGAGGCCGTCCTTCTCCGGCTTGAGCGTGCGGTAGTTGATGGTCTCGGGCTTGGTGACCTCGCCCGAGCTCCAGCCGCGGATCTGCTTGCTGGAGGCGAGACTGATTTCAATTGCGTCGAAATTATTGATGTCGATCATGCGATTCCTTCGCTTGAGTGGGTGCGTGTGGCCTCAGGGGTGGCGGGTTGACCGCACCCACTCATGCCTCGGCTCCCAGCGTCTCGTCCGCCTCCGGACCTTCGATGTCGATCCCGGCGTCCGCGTCGACCGCGGCGTCGGTGTCGTCCTCGCCCTCGACCTGCTCGTCGGCGGCGACCTCGTTGTCGGCGCGGACGCCTGAGAGGTCGATGCCGAGCTCCTCGGCGGCGCGCAGGAGGTCGTCCTCCTCGTCGCCGAGTTCCGCCTGCGCCCCGGCGTCGGACACCACGTTGACGTCCAGGGAGAGCGACTGCATCTCCTTGAGGAGCACCTTGAAGGACTCCGGGATGGACGGCTCGGCGATGTTCTCGCCCTTCACGATCGCCTCGTAGGCCTTCACGCGGCCGACCGTGTCGTCGGACTTGATGGTGAGCATCTCCTGCAGCGTGTAGGCGGCGCCGTACGCCTCCAGGGCCCACACCTCCATCTCGCCGAAGCGCTGACCGCCGAACTGCGCCTTGCCGCCCAGCGGCTGCTGGGTGACGAGCGAGTACGGGCCGGTCGACCGGGCGTGGATCTTGTCGTCCACCAGGTGCAGGAGCTTCAGGATGTACATGTAGCCGACGGTGACGTTCTCGTCGAACGGCTCACCGGTGCGGCCGTTGAACAGCCGGAACTTGCCCGACGCCTGCGTGCCCGCGGGGCGCGAGGTGTCGATGTCCATGCGAATGAGGCCACCGGACTTCTCGTGGTCCTCCTGCCAGCGCACGAGCGCGCGGTCGACGTCGGCCACCTCGGCCCCGTCGAACACCGGCGTGGCCGTGTAGACCTTGCCCTGCCCGTGCTTGAAGCCGGTGTCGCCGTCGTCGTACCAGCCCTCCGCGGCGGCCCACCCGAGGTGGGTCTCGAGGATCTGGCCGACGTTCATGCGGCTCGGCACGCCGAGCGGGTTGAGGATGACGTCGACCGGCGAGCCGTCCTCCATGAACGGCATGTCGTGCTCGTCGACGATCTTGGAGATGACGCCCTTGTTGCCGTGGCGCCCGGCGAGCTTGTCGCCCTCGGAGATCTTGCGCTTCTTGGCCACGAACACGCGGACGAGCTCGTTGACCCCGGCCGGCAGGTCGTCGCCGGCGTCGCGCGAGAAGGTCATGACGTCGATGACGACGCCGCCCTCGCCTTGAGGCTCCTTGAGCGAGGTGTCGCGGACCTCGCGCGCCTTCTCCTTGAAGATCGCTCGGATCATCTT
>CAZXNX010000403.1:0-2664 GCA_964642225.1 uncultured Solirubrobacteraceae bacterium
AGCGCGACGGGCTGATCGCCCGCGAGTCCTGCGCCGACGACGCCCGCGGCCAGTTCGCCGTCCTCACCGAGGCGGGGCGCCAGAAGCTCGCCCTCGCCCAGGAGACGCACCTGGCCGGCGTGCGCGAGCTCTTCCTCAGCCACTTCACGCCCGAGGAGCAGGAGCAGCTCGGCGCCGCCTGGGTCCGTGTGCTGCCCGCCGCCGCGAGCGCCGCCGGCCGGCGCTGCGGCTGCTGAGCCGCGCCGACCCATACGATCCGCCGGGTGTCCGCCCTGCGCATCACCGCCCGTGACCCTGGCTCCCGCGCCCGCGCCGGTGAGCTGCAGACCGCCCACGGCATCGTGCGCACCCCGGCCTTCGTGCCGCTGGCCACCAAGGCGACGGTCAAGGGGCTGGAGCCCCGCGAGGTGTCGGAGCTGGGCTTCGACATCGTCCTGGGCAACACGTTCCACCTCTTCCTGGACCCGGGCCACGAGCTGATCGACCGCTTCGGCGGCCTGCACGACTTCATGGGGTGGGACGGGCCGATCGTCACCGACTCCGGCGGCTTCCAGGTCTTCTCCATGGGCCACGGCACCGTCGCCGACGAGGTCAAGGGGCGCGCCCCCTCCGGCTCCGAGCGGGCCGGCAAGGTGATCGACATCGCCGAGGAGGGCGTCACGTTCCGCTCCTACCGCGACGGCTCCACGCAGTTCATCGGCCCCGAGACCTCCATGGAGATCCAGGCCAAGCTGCACTCCGACCTGGCGCTCGTCTTCGACGAGTGCACGCCGTTCAACGTCACCAAGGACTACACGGCCCGCTCCACCGAGCGCACGCACCGCTGGCTGGAGCGGTGCCTGGACTGGCACGCCGAGCACGGGCCGCGCGACCAGCTCATCTACGGGATCGTGCAGGGCGGCGTCTACCACGACCTGCGCACCGAGTCGGCCCGCACCATCGCCGAGAGCCGCGTCGACGGCATCGCCATCGGCGGCTCGCTGGGGGAGACCAAGGACCAGATGTACGAGGTGGTCGAGTGGACGACGGCCGTGCTGCCCGAGGCGCCGCCGCGCCACCTGCTGGGGATCGGCGACATCGACGACCTCATCCGCGGCGTGGAGCTCGGCATCGACACGTTCGACTGCGCGATGCCGACCCGCCTGGGCCGCCATGGCGTGGCGCTCGTCCCCGACCCCGAGGCGCGCTGGCGGGTGGATCTGACCGGCGCCCGCTGGAAGGAGTCGGACGAGCCGATCATGGAGCGCTGCCCGTGCCCGGCCTGCGCCAACGGGCACCCGCGCGGCTACCTGCGCTACCTCCTCAAGGCGCGCGAGCTGCAGGGCGTGCGGCTCACCACCATCCACAATCTCGCGTTCGTCTCGCGCCTCATGGCCGACCTGCGCGCCGCCATCGCCGAGGGCACGCTGGCCCAGCGCGCCGCCGCCCTGCGGGCCGGCGAGGCGCCGCGCGTGCTCTAGCGGGGCGCCCGCTCGTACTTCGGAGCGACCCGCGAGGCGGGGTGGTCGGCGGTGTCGGCCAGGCGGACCGCCTCGGCGATGTCGTGGGGCTTGCCGGTGGTGAGGCTCGGCGGCAGCAGGTCGATCATGCCGCGCGCCACGCGCATCGCGGCGACCCACCTGGGGGCCTGCACGTGCCGGGCGCGGTGCAGCACGCCCTGCTCGATCGCGTCGCCCGCCCGGCTGAGCGGGATCGGCCGGGTGAAGGCGTTGTCGCCCGCCTTCTGGCGCATGTGCGTCGTGGCGGGATGGTCGAAGGAATCGCGCACCAGATCGGTGTCGATGAAGCCGAAGTAGGCGACCCCGACGTCGGTGCCGGTGGGGGCAAGCTCCTGGCGCAGGGCGTCGGAGAAGGCCTCCACGCCGGCCTTGCTGGCGGTGTAGGCCGCCATCAGGGGCGCGTGGGCGATGGCGGCCAGCGAGGCGATGTTGAGGATGTAGCCGCGCCGCTCCACCACGTGGGGGAGGACGACGCGGTTGGTGCGCCACACGCCCAGGAGGTTGACCTCGATGGTGCGCTCGAAGGAGGCGATGTCCTGCCCCATGACCGACCCGACCGCGCCCAGGCCGGCGTTGGCGATGGTCACGTCGATGCCCCCGAACCGCTCCACGGTGCCGTCGACCGCGGCCTGCAGCCCGTCCCAGTCGGTCACGTCGGCCTCGAAGGCGGCCGCGCGGGGGCCCAGTTCGGCGGCGCGCTGCTCCAGGAGCTCGGGCTCCAGCCCGACGAGGGACAGGTTGGCCCCGTGGGCGTACAGGCGCCGGGCGGACTCGAATCCGATGCCGCGGGCCGCGCCCGTGATGAGGACCGTGCGGCCCCGGATGTCGTACGTCTCGCGCGTTCTGGCCATGCGGCCAGCCTAGCGTCGCGCCGCTACTGGGTGTTGTCGCTGACGAGCTGCTGGAGCGCGTCGACGGACTTGTTGACGTCGTCGTAGACGACGCGCCGCAGGTTGACGGCCTGCTGGGAGTCCGACGTCGCCACCACGGCGGCCACGGCCCCGCCCAGGACGAGCACGATGACGAGCAGCGTGAGGATGAAACGGCCGGCGCGCGAGCCCTTCCTCTTGGCCTTCTTCTGCTTGGAGGCGGCCTGCTCGGCGGCGCGACGGGTCGGCGGCCGCGCCGCGCCGGCGGCCGCTGCCGCCACCGCGGGGTCCGGGCG
>CAZXNX010000404.1:0-2653 GCA_964642225.1 uncultured Solirubrobacteraceae bacterium
CCCTGCCGATCATCGAGACGCAGGCCGGCGACGTGTCCGCCTACATCCCGACGAACGTGATCTCGATCACCGACGGCCAGATCTTCCTGGAGCCCAAGCTCTTCAACTCGGGCGTGCGCCCGGCCATCAACGTCGGCATCTCGGTGTCCCGCGTCGGCGGCAACGCGCAGATCAGCCCGATGAAGAAGGTCGCCGGCCGCATCAAGATCGAGCTCTCCCAGTACCGCGACCTCGAGGCCTTCTCGCAGTTCGGCTCCGACCTGGACGCCGACACGCAGCGGACCCTGGCCCGCGGTGAGCGCCTCGTGCGCACGCTGAACCAGGGCGAGCGCGAGCCGCTCCCGGTCGAGGACCAGGTCGCGCAGATCTACGCCGCCACCACCGGCGCGCTGGACCGCATCCTCGTGGACAAGGTCGGCGAGTTCCTCGCGGGCCTCACGCAGCGCCTGCATGCCGAGGCCAAGGACCTGCTGGCGTCGGTCGCCGGCGGCGACTGGTCCGACGGCACGCAGGAGTCGCTGAAGGCGGCCATCGACCAGTTCGCCGACGACTTCGGCTACGACCTCGACGAGGAGGGCCAGCCTCTCACCGACGACGTCACCGTGGTCACCCGCAAGGACGAGGGTCTGCGCGAGGATCTCGCCGAGGACGCCGCCGGGGAGGCCGTCACCGCGTAATGAGCCAGCGCGACGTCAAGGAGCGCATCAGCTCCATCAAGAACATCCAGAAGATCACCCGCGCGATGGAGATGATGTCCGCCGCGCGTCTGCGGCGGGCCGAGCAGCGCATCAGCGCGCTGCGCCCGTACGCCGGGGCGATCCGCAGGATGACCCGCCAGGCGGCCGACGCCGCGGGCGGCGAGATCTCGTCGCTGCCGATCCTCAAGCAGCACGACACGCAGGACAACGTCGGCCTGCTGCTCGTCACCGCCGACCGCGGCCTGGCCGGCGCGTTCAACTCGCAGATCCTGCGGGCCGGCCTGGCGGCCGCCGCGGAGATCGAGGCGGACGGGCGCACCGTGCACTACTCGGCCACGGGCCGGCGCGGGATCTCCTCCCTCACCTTCCGCCAGAAGGAGATCGAGGGCTCCTACACCGGGTTCACCGAGCGCCCGACCTACGCGGACGCCCGCGACATCGCCCACGACCTCGTCGCCGCGTACGTCGACGGCCGGGTCGACCGGGTCGAGATCTTCTACAACGGCTACGTCTCCCCGCTGGTGCAGGAGCTGCGTCGCGAGACGCTGCTGCCCCTGCAGGAGGCGACCATCGTGGCCGTCGAGGACGAGCACGACGAGAGCGAGCACACGTCCGCCGGGCACGCCCTGGTGGAGTACGAGCCCGATCCCGAGGAGATCCTCGCCCGGCTCGTGCCGGACTATGTCGAGATCTCCATCTACCGCGCCCTGCTGGAGTCCGCCGCCTCCGAGCTCGGTGCCCGGATGACCGCCATGCGCAACGCCTCCGAGAACGCCGGCGAACTGATCCAGGACTACACGCTCGAGATGAACCGCGCGCGTCAGGCCGAGATCACCCAGGAAATCATGGAAGTCGTGGCCGGCGCAGAAGCGCTCGTCTAAGGAAAGAAAAGCTATGGAAGCCGCTACAGCAACGAAAAACGTCGGGCGCATCGAGGAGATCCAGGGCGTCGTCATCGAGGCCGTCTTCCCCGAGAAGCTGCCCGAGATCTACAACGCCATCGAGGTCCACCGCGCCGACGGCAAGGTGCTCGTGTGCGAGGTGCAGCAGCACCTCGGCGACGACCGCGTCCGCGCGGTCGCCATGGACACCACCGACGGCCTGGCCCGCGGCGTCGAGGTCTTCGACACCGGCGACGCCATCACCGTGCCGGTCGGCGAGCAGACGCTCGGCCGCATCTTCAACCTCCTCGGCGAGCCGATCGACCAGGCGGGGGACCTCACGGTCACCGAGCGCCGGCCGATCCACGCGCACGCCCCGAAGCTCGAGGACCTCACCCCGACCACCGAGATGTTCGAGACGGGCATCAAGGTCGTCGACCTCCTCGCCCCGTACGCCAAGGGCGGCAAGGTCGGCCTGTTCGGCGGCGCCGGCGTCGGCAAGACGGTCCTCATCCAGGAGCTCATCCACAACCTGGCCAAGGAGCACGGCGGCCTGTCCGCCTTCTGCGGCGTGGGCGAGCGCTCCCGCGAGGGCAACGACCTCTGGCTGGAGATGAAGGAATCGGGCGTCATCGACAAGACGATGCTCGTGTTCGGCCAGATGAACGAGCCCCCCGGAGCCCGCATGCGCGTGGCCCTGTCCGGCCTGACGATGGCGGAGTACTTCCGCGACCAGGGCCAGGACGTGCTCCTGTTCATCGACAACATCTTCCGGTTCGTGCAGGCCGGCTCCGAGGTCTCCGCCCTCCTGGGCCGCATGCCCTCGCAGGTCGGCTACCAGCCCACGCTGGAGACCGAGATGGGCCAGCTCCAGGAGCGGATCACCTCGACCAGCACCGGGTCGGTCACCTCGATCCAGGCCATCTACGTCCCGGCCGACGACCTCACCGACCCGGCTCCGGCGTCGGTGTTCGCCCACCTCAACGCGACGACCACCCTGTCGCGTGGCATCTCCGAGAAGGGCATCTACCCGGCCGTCGACCCGCTCGACTCCACGTCGACGATCCTCAAGCC
>CAZXNX010000405.1:0-2644 GCA_964642225.1 uncultured Solirubrobacteraceae bacterium
ACGTCGTCGAGCGAGATCGGCCCCGTCATCAGCGAGGCGATGTCCAGGCCGGAGCAGAAGCTCGGCCCCGCGCCGTGCAGGACGACGGCCCGCACGCCGGGCGTGCCCGCCACCTGCGCGGCGGCCCCGAGGATGCCCTCGAACATCGCGCCGTCGAGCGCGTTGTGCTTGTCGGGGCGGGACAGGGTGACGGTGGCGACGTGGTCGGCCACCCGGACTTCGACGCGCTGTTCGCTCATGGCGGGGATCCTAGATCGTCGCTCGCGGCGGTGATGGTCGACCATCTAGGCTCGCCGCATGCCCACAACGCCATCGCCCGCCGGCTTCGACTTCCGGGTGCGCCGTGACGCCCTGGACATCGTGGAGATCGCGCCGCTGCCGGCGCCCGCCGACGTCGAGATCCAGGACGGCGAGGTCGTCCTGGCCGTCGACGCCTTCTCCTTCACCGCCAACAACGTCACCTACGGCCTGCTCGGCGACGCCTTCCACTACTGGGACTTCTTCCCGGCACCCGAGGGCTGGGGGCACATCCCGGTGTGGGGCTTCGCCGACGTGGTGCGCTCGCGTTGCGACGGGGTCGCGGTGGGCGAGCGGTTCTACGGCTACCTGCCGATGGCCACGCACCTGGTGGTGCGGCCCGGCAGCGTGGGGCCCGCCGGGTTCAGCGACACCAGCGCGCACCGCAGCGAGCGGGCCGCCGTCTACAACCGGTACACCAACACCGCGGGCGACCCCGGCTACGACCCGGCCGCCGAGAACGAGCAGATGCTCCTGCGGCCGCTGTTCGCCACCGCCTTCCTCATCGACGACCTCCTCGCCGAGCACGAGCGGTTCGGCGCGTCCGTGGTCGTCCTGGGGAGCGCCTCCAGCAAGACGGCCTACGCCACCGCCTTCCTGCTGGCCCAGCGCGGCGACGCGGAGGTCGTCGGCCTGACCTCCCCCGGGAACGTGGGGTTCGTGGAGCGCCTGGGGTGGTACGACCACGTGCTGGCCTACGACGACATCGAGCTGCTCGATCCCGAGGTCCCGACCGCCTACGTCGACATGTCCGGCGACGCGGCGGTCCGCGGCGCGGTGCACCGCCACCTGATGGACGCGCTGACCCACGACCTCATGGTGGGGATGACGCACAAGGACGACCTCGGCGGCGATCCCGATCTGCCCGGCGTGGCGCCCGTGCTGTTCTTCGCCCCCGACCGCGCCGCCAAGCGCGCGGCCGACTGGGGCCCGCTGGGCCTCGAGGAGCGGTTGGCGCAGGCGTGGGCGCCGCTGCGCGCCGCGGTGTCGGACCCGGGCGCGGCGCACCTGCGCATCGCCTACGGCAAAGGCCCCGAGGCGGCCGAGCGCCTGTACCGCGAGGTCCTCACCGGCACCGCCGCGCCGGACGCCGGGATCATCCTCTCGCTCTGAGACCTAGGGCGCGATGCCCTCCGGCTGGCCGGACCAGTCGAAGGCCGGGGCCGGGGCGGCGGGCCAGGGCGTGCGCAGGCGCAGCGCGCCGCTGGTGGCGGTGAACGGGTTCTGCGCCGCCGTGACGGTGTTGACGGCGCGCAGCCGGCGGCAGTCGGGCGCCGCGCAGCCGTCGGTCCCGTCCTCGAAGCCCGTCCCGACGGCGAAGCGGTTGTCGTGGACCTGCAGGCCGTCGTCGGCCCGGACGGTGCCCAGGCCCGAGCCGTCCTGGGCGGCGCCGGCGAACGGACGGGCGATCGACAGCAGCTGCCCGTTGCGGCCGGCCGGCCCGCCGAACACGTTGCCGGCGATCGTCACGTTGCGGTCGGGGATCCGCACCGCGTTGTCGCCGTCGTCGACGCGGGTCGTGCCCCAGCCGCCCGCATCGAGGTTGGCCTGGCAGCGCGTGCGGCCTTCGTCACCGGGCCGGCCGTCGCACGAGCGCAGGCCGAAGACGACCTCGATCAGGTGCGAGCGCCGCCCCACGTTCCACGCCCGGTTGTTGACGATGGCCACGTTGAGCCCGCCGTTGACCCCGAACGCGGCGCCCTGCGTGTCCCACACCCGATTGCCGGCGACGAGGATGCCGTAGGCCTCATAGCGCAGGAACGGGGCGGTGAGGAACTGCAGCCCGGTGCCCTGGCCGGCGGTGAAGCCGCCCGTGCCGCAGTCGTGGATCCGGTTGCCCGTGATCCGCAGGTGGGCCGAGCCGCCCTTGGCGTAGGCGCACCAGTCGCCCGCGCCGGAGATGTCGTTGCCCGTCACGGCGCCGTGCTGCACGGCGACGAAGTCCACCGCGTTGTCGTCGGCGCCGCGGATCCGGTTGCCGTGCAGGAAGATCCACTGGGACTGGTTGACCTTCACGTTCTCGTGCAGCCGCCGGGAGCCGTCCAGGCGGTTGCCCGACAGCAGCACGTGCGCGCACCGCTCGCAGTGGAAGAGGTCGAACCGGTCGGCGAAGCGCACGCCCTCGATCGCCAGCCAGCGCACGTCGAACATGTTCACGGCGGGCAGCGTCGCCATGCCGTGCCGCTCGGCGCGGATGACGATCGGCGCTCGCGCGCTGCCGTGGCGGCGCTCCCAGTAGGTGGGGGTCTGGGCCGCCGTCCAGCGCCCGGGGCGCAGCGTGATGACGACGGGCCGGCGCAGGGTCTCGTCCGCGGGGATGCGCTCCCACGCGGCCCGCACCGTGCGC
>CAZXNX010000406.1:0-1678 GCA_964642225.1 uncultured Solirubrobacteraceae bacterium
CCCTCGGCGGGGTGGCCTTCCTCGGCCTGGGGACCGCGTTGCCGCCCGACGTGGTCGGCAACGCGCGCGTCGCCGCCGCGGCCGGCGTCGACCCGGAGTGGATCGTCAAGCGCACCGGCATCCGCCGTCGCCGCTGGGCCGCCCCCGGGGACCGCCTGCACGACCTCGCCGCCCGGGCCGCGCGCGACGCGCTGGACGACGGGGGCGTCACCGCCCAGGAGCGGGACCTCATCCTCTTCGCCACCTGCACGGCCGACGAGATCATCCCCCACGCCTCCTCGCTCCTGGCCGACGCGCTCGGCGCCACCAGGGCAGGCGCGATGGACATCGGCGCCGCGTGCACCGGCTTTCTCTCCGCCCTGTCGCTGGCCACCGCGATGATCGAGACCGGCCGTGCCGCGCGGATCCTCATCGTCGGCGCCGAGATCCTCTCCCGCCACCTGGACCCGGCCGACCGCCGCACCGCCGCGCTGTTCGGGGACGGCGCGGGCGCCGTGGTGCTCGGGTCCGCCGGCACCAGCGCCATCGGCCCGATCGTCCTGGGCTGCGACGGCGCGTACGGGCCCGCCCTGCACGCCGAGCGCGGCGACGGCCTCATCCAGATGGACGGGCCCGAGGTGTTCCGCCACGCCGTCGCCCGCATGGGCCTGGCCGCCCAGGAGGCGTGCGCGCTGGCCGGCCTCTCCCTCTCCGACATCGACCTCTTCGTCTTCCACCAGGCCAACGCCCGCATCCTGCAGGCGCTGATCGAGCGCCACGACCTCGACCCGGCGCGCGTCGTCTCGGCGATCGGCGAGATCGGCAACACCTCCGCCGCGTCCATCCCGCTGGCCCTCGGCGCGGCCCGCGACAGCGGGCAGCTGCGGCCCGGCCGGCGCGTCCTGCTCGCCGCCTTCGGCGCCGGATTCACCTGGGGCGCCACCACCGTCACCTGGGGGAGCGCGCATGCCGCCTGAGGACGCAATCGCCCTCGTCACCGGCGGCTCCCGCGGGATCGGTGCCGCGACCGCGCGCGCCCTGGCCGCCCAGGGCTGGCCCGTCGCCCTCACCTACCGCACCGGCGCCGACGGTGCCGCCGCGGTGGTCCGCGAGATCGAGGACGCGGGCGGGCGCGCCACGGCACTGGACCTCGACGTGACCGACCCCGCCGCCGCCGACGCGATCGGCGCCCGGGCCTCCGATGCCCTCGGCGGCCCCGTCCTGTGCCTCGTCAACAACGCCGGCGTGCGCGCCGACGACCTCGCCCTGTCGATCAGCGACGACATGTGGGACGCCGTCATCGCCACCAACCTGTCGGCCGCCTTCCGGCTCGTGCGCCGCGCGCTGCGCCCGATGATCCGCGCCCGCCACGGCCGCATCGTCAACCTCGCCTCGGTGGTGGGCCCGCGCGCCAACGCGGGCCAGGCCAACTACGCGGCCGCCAAGGCCGGCCTCATCGGCATGACCCGCACCGTCGCCGTCGAGGTCGCCCGCCGCGGCGTCACCGTCAACGCCGTCGCCCCGGGGTTCATCGCCACGGACATGACCGCCGGCATCGGCGCGGAGCAGCTCGGCGCCATCCCCGCCCGGCGCCCCGGCCGGCCCGACGAGGTCGCCGCCGCCATCGCCTTCCTCGCCTCCGACGCGGCCGGCTACGTCACCGGCATCCCGGACAGCCGGCTCTACAACGTCACCAACG
>CAZXNX010000406.1:1688-2625 GCA_964642225.1 uncultured Solirubrobacteraceae bacterium
CTCGCCGCATGAACACCACGACCCACCCCAAGGAGACACCATGAGCACCATCACCACCGAGCAGGTCGAGAAGGTTGTCGTCGCCTCCCTCGAGGAGTTCGGCGCCGACGCCGGCGACATCACCCGCGACGCCACCTTCGAGAAGCTCGACATCGACTCGCTCGACCTCGCCGAGCTGGCCCAGATCGTCGAGGAGGAGTTCGGCGTCGAGCTCAAGAGCGACGACATCAAGAGCATCAAGACCGTCGGCTCCGCGATCGACCTCATCGCCGCGCGGGCGTAGCGCATGGTCGACGTGGTCATCACCGGTGTCGGCGCCGTCACCCCGCTGGGGGTGGGGGCGCGGACCCTCCACACCCGCTGGACGGCGGGCAACAGCGGCATCGGCCACGGCGAGGCCCCCTGCGCGGACTTCGACCCGCTGTCGGTGCTCTCCCGCAAGGAGGCGCGACGGGCCGACCGCTTCACCCAGCTGGCCATCGCCGCCAGCGAGGAGGCGCTCGCCGACGCGGGCTGGGCGGACGGGTTGCCCTACGAGGCGCACCGCGTGGCCTGCATCATCGGCACGGGCATCGGCGGGCTCAGCACCCTGGAGGCCGGCCAGACCGACCTGCTGGAGAAGGGCGCGGGCGGGGTCTCCCCCCTCTCCGTCCCCCTCATGATGGGCAACGCCGGCGCGGCCAGCCTGGCCATGCGCCACGGGCTGCTGGGCCCCTGCTATGGCGTCGTGTCGGCGTGCGCGGCCGGCACCAACGCGATCGGGGACGCCATGCGGGCGATCATGGTCGGCGACGCCGACGCGGTCGTCACCGGCGGGGCGGAGGCGACGCTCACCCCGCTGTCGCGGGCGTGCTTCTCGGCCCTGGGCGCCACCTCCGTCCTCGGCGAGTCGCGGCCCTTCGACGCGCGGCGCGATGGCTTCGTGATGGGCGAGGGC
>CAZXNX010000407.1:0-2619 GCA_964642225.1 uncultured Solirubrobacteraceae bacterium
CGGGGCCACACCAGGCCCTACGACACCGAAACCCGCTGATGACCTGGCGTAGAAGGCTGTGCCACCCCACGCGGGAACGGCTAGCCCGGTCTACGGAACCGAAGGTCAGAGGTTCGAATCCTCTCGGGCGCGCTCTCGGAAGACCCTGCTTCGGCGGGGTTTTCTCGTTCTCGGGGACGGGTGGAAGAACGGCGGGACCCGTCCGGCTGTCGGCTTAGCTCAGGTCGTCCAGGAACGTCAGCGAGCCGTCCTGTCGGGCCGAGACGTCAATGCAGACGAACCCGTAGGTCAGGTACTCCGCCTGCTTCTTGCGGCCCAGCGAGCACACGAGCCCCTTCTTGTACTTGCCCGACCTGCGGCGGTTCTGGCACGCGTTGCGTTGCTTCTTGGTCTTGAGCGCCGCGCACCCGTGTGGGCGCTTCTTGGCGGCGGTCGGGCCCGCCTGGGCGGGGCCGGCGCCCACGGCACCGGCGATGGCCAGCGCGGTGAGTGCGGCAACGCAACGGCGAGCGAGCATACGTCACCTTACCAACGCGGCGCGACGGCGCCGGCCGGGGATCCGGGCGGCCCAGACGGGCATTCAGCCGTCGGAAAGGCCCAGGGGATCTCATGTCCCCGTAAGCATTGCTCGACGCCGGAATGGCTCCAAACGCGGGTCTCTCCCCGCAGCCCTTTCGAGCACGCGAACATGGCGGCTCGGCATGCGACGGCATCGACTACGGTCATGTGTCTCTTGCCATCTTCCTCGCAGGTCCTTCAGCTTCCCCGTCGTCGTACGAGGCTCCCGGTTGCCGCTTGGATACTCGCGCTGGTGGCCGGGTTCGGCCTCACGAGCGCAGTGGCCGGTCCGGCGCAGGCGGCGGTGACCGAGACCTTCACGACCGGAGCGTCGACCTTCGAGGTGCCGCCCGGCATCACCGCCGTGGATGTCCATGCGGTGGGTGGGCAGGGAAGCCGCGGGTACCTCAACGCGCCCGTGGGCGGCCGCGCCGCGGTCCTCGACGGCACGCTGGCGGTGACGCCCGGCGACTCGCTCTTCATCTACACCGCCGGCAACGGCGGCCAGTGCATCATCGCCGGGACCGGGGCCGGCTACAACGGGGGTGGGACGGGTTCGGTTCCGTGTGCCTTCGGTGGTGGTGGCGGCGGCGCGTCGGACATCCGCACCACGGCGGGCGATCTGAGCACGCGCGTGCTCGTGGCCGCGGGCGGCGGTGGAGCGGGTGACTTCGGCGACGGCGCCGACGCCGGTGCCGCTGCCGCAACGGACACGCAGTACGGCTGCCTGCCCAGCGCGCAGCCCGGGACCGCCGTGGCCGGCGGCGCCGTGGGCGGTGCGTGCGGCTCCAACCCCACCACCGGAACGGACGGGTCGTTCGGCCTGGGCGGGAACAGCTCCTTCCGCAGCGACGCCCGGGGCAACGTCGAGGGCACCGGCGGGGGCGGCGGCGGCGGCTGGTACGGCGGTGGCGGGGGTTCGACGTGGGGCGGCGGTGGGGGCGGCTCCAACTACGCGTCGGGGGCGCTGTCCGGGGTGCAGACGAGCCTCGCCCTCCGCGGCTCGACCCCGGTCATCTCGCTGACCTACGCGGGACTGATGCTCACCGTCGCGACCGCGGGCACCGGTTCCGGCTACGTCGACGCGCCCGGCGTCGCGTCCTCGACGCCCGTCGCCCTCAACTGCGGGCACAACCCGCCGGGCGCGCGCACGGACTGCGCCAAGGAGTACGCCCCGGGCGCGACGGTGACCCTGACGGCGCATGCCGATACGGCCACGTCGACGTTCACCGGGTTTTCGGGTGGTGGCTGCTCCGGCACCGGCGCGTGCACGGTGACGATGGACGCGGCGAAGACGGTGACCGCGACGTTCGGGCTCGCTCAGCGGGCGCTCACCGTGACCGGTGCCGGGACGGGCGCGGGCTATGTGGACAGCGCGCCGGCCGGGATCGACTGCGGTTCCAGCGGGCATGCTGACTGCACGGAGGGGTATGCACATGGGACGGCGGTGACCCTGACCTCGCACCCGGACACGGCCACGTCGACGTTCACCGGATTCTCCGGCGGAGGCTGCTCCGGCACCGGCCCGTGCACGGTGACGATGGACGCGGCGAAGACGGTGACCGCGACCTTCGCGCTCGTCGAGCGCGCGCTCGCGGTGACGGCCGCCGGATCGGGCGCGGGGTACGTCGACAGCGTCCCGGCCGGCATCGACTGCGGCTCCAGCCGGCATTCCGGCTGCGCCGCCGCGTATCCCCATGGGACCGCGGTGACCCTGACCTCGCACCCGGACACGGCCACGTCGACGTTCACCGGGTTCTCCGGTGGTGGTTGCTCGGGCACCGGTCCGTGCACGGTGACGATGGACGCGGCGAAGACGGTGACCGCGACGTTCGGGTTGGCCGATCGCGCGCTCACGGTGGCCGCCGCGGGTACGGGGGCCGGCTTCGTGGACAGCGTTCCGGCCGGCATCGACTGCGGTGAGAGTGGGCGTGTGGACTGCGGAGCGGCGTATCCGCATGGGACGCAGGTCACGCTCACCGCGCATGCCGACAGCGCGTCGTCGTCGTTCACCGGGTTCTCCGGTGGTGGTTGCTCGGGCACCGGTCCGTGCACGGTGAC
>CAZXNX010000408.1:0-2600 GCA_964642225.1 uncultured Solirubrobacteraceae bacterium
GCGCTCGATCGACGCCGATGGGGAGCCGAGCGCGTCGGCGATCCGCCGCGCCGCCTGGGCCAGCCCGTCGTCGAGCGCCTCGCCCTCCAGCAGCACGCGGGCCATCTCGGCGGCCAGGTCGGCCTCACGCCGCCGGGCCTGCGCCTCGGCGGCCCGCTTGCGCGCCACGTCGGAGATCGCGCTGGTGACGACCGCCACCACGAGGAAGGTGCTCAGCGCGACCCAGTTCTCGCTCTGCGCGATGGTGAACCGGCCGGTGGGCGGGATGTGGAAGAAGTTGAACGCGGCGGCGCTCACCACCGCGGCCGCGATGCCCAGCCCCATCCCCCAGACCGTCGCCGCGACGAGCACGACGAGCAGGTAGAGCACGCCGAGCGAGACCCGCGGCGCGACCTCGCCGAGCGGATAGACCAGTGCCGTCGTGGCCATCACGCCCGCCACCACGACCACGACGCCCCACGCCAGCGAGGGGCGGCTCTCACGCAGCATCAGACGCTGAGGATGCGCATCCACGCACCGCACCCTATCCACGGCCGGGCCCGGGATCGCACGCTCCCGCGCGGACCCGTAGCCTCGGCGCATGGCCCTGCCGCCCGGACCCCGTCGCTCGGACCTGCGCCAGATCCTGGGCTGGATCTACCGGCCCGAGGAGCTGCTGCTGCAGGTCGGCCGGGAGCGGGGCGACATCTTCACGCTCAACCTGCCCTTCGGCCGCGCGGTGATGGTGGCCGACCCGGCGGCGATCAAGGCGATCTTCACCGGCGATCCCTCCGTCATGCAGGCCGGGCAGGGCAACCAGCCGCTGGCCCCGATCGTGGGGACCAACTCGATCCTGCTGCTCGACGGGCCGCGCCACCTGCGCCAGCGCCGGCTGCTCCTCCCCGCCTTCCACGGCGACCGCCTGGCCGGCTACGAGCAGGAGATGGAGACGATCGCCGCCGAGCACGTGGCGGGGTGGCCCATCGGCACGCCGTTCGCGGTGGAGGACCGGATGCGGGCCATCACCCTGGACATCATCCTGCGGGTCGTCTTCGGCATCCGCGACCCCGCGCAGCTGGGCGAGATGCGACCGCTGCTCGGCGCGCTGCTGCCACGCGGCATGTCCCGGCTGGCGCTCATCCCCGCGCTGCGGGTCGACTACGGGCCGCGCTCGCCGTGGGGGCGGTTCAAGGCGGCGATGGCCGCGCTGGACCGCCGCATCCACGACGAGGTGACGGCCCGCCGGGCGCTCGGCTCCGACGACGGGCACGACGTGCTCTCGCTCCTGCTGCAGGCCCGCGACGAGGACGGCGCGCCGCTCACCGACGACGAGTTGCGCGACGAGCTGGTGACCCTCGTGCTCGCCGGGCACGAGACGACCACCACCGCGCTGGCCTGGACGATGGACCTGCTGCATCACCGCCCCGATGCGCTGGCCCGGGCGCGCGACGAGGCCCGCGGCCCGCAGGACGCCACCCCGTACCTGGACGCCGTGATCACCGAGAGCCTGCGGCTGCGCCCGCCGCTGCCCGTGGTCGTGCGCCAGCTGGCCGAGCCGGCCGTGGTGATGGGCTGGGACCTGCCGGCCGGCACCCGGCTGATGCCCAACATCGTGCTCACCCACCGCAACCCGGAGCTCTACCCCGACCCGCACGCCTTCCGCCCCGAGCGGTTCCTCGGCGGGCCGGTCGAGACGTACGCCTGGCTGCCCTTCGGCGGCGGCATCCGCCGGTGCGTCGGCGCGGCCTTCGCCCAGCTGGAGATGCGGATCGTGCTGCGCGCCACCCTGACGGCGCTCGACACGCGGGCGGGCTCGCCGGACCCGGAGCCGATCCGCCGGCGGGCCATCGTGCTCTCCCCCGCCCGCGGCGGGCGGATGGTGGCCGAACCCGTCGCGTGAAGGACGTTACCCGGCGGCGACGAGCGGGTCGATGAGCACCGTGTCCTCGTCGGAGTAGGCGGGCGCGCAGCAGCACAGCAGCACGAGGTCCTCGTCCCCGGTGTTGGTGAGCTGGTGTTCGACCCCGGGCGGGATCACGGCGCAGTCGCCGGGCCGCACGGACCGCTCCTCGTCCGCCATCCGCAGCACGCCGGTGCCGCGCTGGAAGTAGTAGAGCTCCTCCGCCCGCACGTGGTAGTGCGGGATGGTGGAGGAGCCGACGGGCACCGTGGCCTCGGCCAGGCTCTGGTTGCGGGCCGGCGTCCAGGACGGGCCGGCGATCTCGCGGATCCCGGAGCCGTCGAGGGTGATGAACGCGGGCAGGTCTTCGAGGTTCGCGATGTGCATGGGCATGGCGCGACCGTATCGCCCGGGGGCGCGGGTGTGCGCGATAGGCTGGCGCCGTGCCCACTCCCGCCCCGCGCAGCCAGGACGAGCCCGCCACCGCCAAGCGCGCCGAGGTGCAGGCCGCGGTGCTCCAGGCGACCGAGGACCTGATCGTCGAGGGTGCCACCTACGCGGACCTCAACATCGAGAAGATCGCCACCCGGGCGGGCATCTCGCGCACGGCGTTCTACTTCTACTTCGCCGACAAGCGCGAGCTGCTGATGCGCATGACGATGGACATCAACGAGCTGATGTACCAGCAGGCGTCGGCGTGGTGGCAGGGCAGCGGCGACGA
>CAZXNX010000409.1:0-2082 GCA_964642225.1 uncultured Solirubrobacteraceae bacterium
TGCGGCCCTTGAGGCGGTCCAGCGTGGAGGGCGCCGGCTGGATGACCCCGGCCCGGGCGAGGTGCCCGATCACGGCGCGCACCTGCTCCCCTTCATCGCCGAGGTCGTGCGCAGCCACGTCGTAGCGGCCGTCCGCCGCGCTGCCCAGCAGCACCCCGGCGACACGGTCGACCGTCCCCTCGTCGACCTCGGCCCGCTCGATGAAGAACACGTGCAGCCCCTTGTCCTTGGCGCACGAGAACAGCAGGGCCCGGGCGGGGGCGCCGTCACGGCCCGCGCGGCCGGCCTCCTGATACCACGCCTCCACCGAGCCGGGGACGGCGTCGTGGCAGACCGTGCGCACGTCGGCCTTGTCGACGCCCATGCCGAACGCGTTGGTCGCCACCACCACCTCGACCTCGCCGTTCATGAAGCGCCGCTGGGCCGCCGCGCGGTCCTCCCGGGAGAGGCCCGCGTGGTAGGCCAGCACCTCGACCCCGAGCTCGGCGGTCAACCGCTCGGCCAGCTCGCCGGTCGCCCGGCGTGTCCCCGCGTAGACGATGGCGGGCCGCGCCGCCGCGTCGGCCAGGGCGGCGCCGATGCGGGCGCGGCGGTCGGCGTCGTTGGCGCAGGGCACCACGACGAAGCTCAGGTTGGGGCGGTCGAAGCCGGTGGAGACGAGGACCGGGTCGCGCAGCCCCAGCCGCTCGACGATGTCGCGCGCCACCTCGGGCGTGGCCGTCGCCGTCGAGGCGACGATCGCCTTGGCGCCCAGCCACCGGGCCGCGTCGGCCAGGCGGAAGTAGTCGGGGCGGAAGTCGTGGCCCCACTGGGAGACGCAGTGGGCCTCGTCGACGACGAACAGCCCGACCGTCGCCCCCTTGATCGCCTCCAGGAACCCCGGGGAGGAGAACCGCTCGGGCGCGACGTAGAGCAGTCGCAGCTCGCCGGAGACCGCGCGGGCCAGCACGTCGCGGTTGACGGAGGCGTCCTGCTGCGCGTTGACGAGGCCGACCGCCCCGCCGACCCGCCGTTCCAGCGCCTGGACCTGGTCCTGCATGAGCGAGACGAGCGGCGAGACGACGATCGTCAGGTCCTCGCGCATCAGCGCCGGCAGCTGGTAGCAGAGCGACTTGCCCGCGCCCGTGGGCATGACGACGAGGACGTCGCGGTCGTCCAGCGCCGCCCGCACGGCATCCTCCTGGCCGGGGCGGAAGTCGTCGAAGCCGAAGAACCGGTGGAGCGCGTCGTGGGCGAGGGACATGCGGCGGTCCACGGTATCGGTCGATGCGGCCACTGCCCGCCCGCCCCAGGGCGATCGGCCCGCCTGCGTCACGAAGTCGTCACGCCGCGTGACGGCGTTCCCACATCTGCACGGGTCCGAACGCGCCGTATCCCAGGGCCGCGTAGACGGGCCGGCCCATGGTGGAGGCCTCGAGGGAGGTGGTCGTGCAGCCCCGGGCGGCGGCGCCGCGCAGCGCGGCCCGCATCGTCGCGCGACAGAGACCCCGCCGGCCGTGCGCCGGGTCGGTGGCGACGAAGATCACGTAGGCGTCGCCGCCCGCCTCGCAGGTGACCGCACACGACGCCGGGCGGCCGTTGATCGTCAACACGTGCCGGTGCAGCCCGTCGTTCTCGGGCACGTGGTCCAGCACGGTGCCGAACCCGTGCCCGGCGGGGATGCCGTAGGCCACGTCGTTGAGCACGGACACCTCGGCCCAGGTGCCGGCCGTGATCGGCCACTCCTCGGCCCGCGGCTGCAGGTCCAGCGCGTCGAGATCTGCGCACATCAGCTCCGGCGTGCCGTCCAGCGCATGCCCGGCATCCGCCATGGCCGCAGCGACCGCGTCGTCCCCGGGCAGCACCCACACCGTCCAGGCGCGGATCCCGGCCTCCGCGTAGCGGCGCGCCAGCTCCGGCAGGGCGGCCACCACCGCGTCGCCGTCGCGGTAGACGACCCCGTTGACGAGCGACCGGTCCGGCACCGCCCGGCAGATCGATCCCTGCACCCCACCGGGCAGCACGAACACCTCCCCGTCGTTCCACGGGCCGATGAGCCGCGCATCGATCGCCGTCTTCGCCGTGAGGTACCGGGCGATGGCG
>CAZXNX010000409.1:2092-2590 GCA_964642225.1 uncultured Solirubrobacteraceae bacterium
GGTGGAGCGCGTCGGGGGCGAGGGGCATGCGGCGGTCCACGGTATCGGTCGCCGCGGCCGCTGCAGGCCCGGGCGTCACACGGATGACACGGACCGGCTCAGTTGTCAGGCGGGAACGACCGGCAGCGGGTTCTCGAACGCGTACTTGCTCTGGCCGGTGTCGAGATCCCCGAGCGGGTACTCGCCGGTGAAGCAGGCGTCGCAGTGGCTGCCGCGGTCGCCGCGCACGGCCTCGTAGATGCCGCTCAGCGAGATGTAGGCCAGCGAGTCGACCCCGAGCTCCTCGGCGACCAGCTCGGGCGTGCGCTCGTGGGCGATCATCTCCTCGCGCGTGCTCATGTCGATGCCGTAGTGGCACGGGTGCTTGATCGGCGGCGCGGAGATCCGCATGTGCACCTCCAGCGCGCCGGCGCCACGCAGCATCTCCACGATCTGCCGCGTGGTGTTGCCGCGCACGATCGAGTCGTCGACGACCACCAGGCGCTTTCCGCGCACCAC
>CAZXNX010000410.1:0-2550 GCA_964642225.1 uncultured Solirubrobacteraceae bacterium
CTGGTGGCGCGGGCCCTGGCGCCGCTGCGGCGCCTGTCGGCCGGCGCGGCGCGCATCGAGGCCAGCGGCGACCCCGCCCAGCGCCTGCCCGAGAGCGACACCGAGCGCCGGGACGAGGTGCAGGACCTCGCGCACGCCCTCAACGGGATGCTCATCGCGCTGGAGTCCACCCGCGAGCGGGAGCGCCGGCTGCTGGCCGACGCCTCGCACGAGCTGCGCACCCCGCTGACGGCGCTGGCCGGCAACGTGGACCACCTCGCCCGCCACGGCGCCGACCCCGAGCTGATCGACGACCTGCGCGACGACACCGCCCGCCTGCGGCGCCTGGTCGACGACCTGCTCACCCTCGAGCGCGAGGGCTCGGCCGTGGCGCCGACCGACCCGGTCGCCCTCGACGCGCTCGTGCGCGAGGCCGCGCACCTGGACCCCCGCGTCACCGCCCGGGTCGACGAGCCCGTCACCGTCCCCGGCGACGAGGACGCGCTGCGCCGGGCGATCGGCAACCTCGTCGAGAACGCCCTGGTGCACGGCCCGCCCGACGGCCCCATCACCGTGGCGCTCCGTCGCGACGGGCAGGGCCGGGCGCTCGTGTCGGTCACCGACAACGGGCCGGGCATCCCGCCGCAGGAGCGCCAGGCGGCCTTCGAGCGCTTCTCCCGCGGCGCCGATGCCGCCGGGCGGCCCGGCGCGGGCCTGGGCCTGGCCCTGGTGCAGACGACCAGCGTGCGCCACGGCGGCGAGGCGACCATCGACGGCTCCACCGTCACGATCGCGCTCCCCGCCCCGCCCGCCACCGGCCCACCCGGCCCGAAGGCGGCGCGGGAGAAGTCGTAGGATCGCCACCGACCGCGATTCACGACAAGGAGACTGACATGGGCGTACTCGACGGCAAGGTTGCGATCGTCACGGGATCGGCGCGGGGCATCGGCCGCGCGACGGCGGAGCTCCTCAGCGAGCAGGGCGCGAGCGTCGTGATCAACGACCTCGACACCGACGTCGCCGAGCAGACCGCCTCGGAGATCGCCGGTGAGACGGCGGTGTACGGCGGCGACCTCACCGCGTCGGGCGCGCCCGACGGGCTCGTGCAGACGGCGATCGACGCCTGGGGCAAGATCGACATCATCGTCAACAACGCCGGGTACACCCTGGACGCGCCCGTCCACAAGATGAGCGACGACTGGTTCCAGCGGATGCTCGACATCCACACGATCGTCCCGTTCCGCGTCCTGCGCGCCGCCGCGCCGCACCTGCGCGAGCCGGCCAAGAAGGAACGCGAGGAGGGCGTAGAGGTCTTCCGCAAGGTCGTCAACATCTCGTCGATCTCCGGGACCATGGGCAACGCGGGCCAGGCCAACTACGCGGCCGGCAAGAGCGCCGTCGTGGGCCTGACCAAGACGCTGGCCAAGGAGTGGGGCCAGTTCAAGATCAACGTCAACGCGGTGGCCTTCGGCTACATCGAGACGCGCCTGACCGCCTCCAAGGACGACGACAACACCATGGAGATCGCGGGCGAGAAGGTCCAGCTCGGCATCCCCGACCAGCTTCGCGGCATGGCCTCCATGCTCATCCCGCTCGGGCGCCCGGGCACCCCGCAGGAGGCCGCCGGCGGCGTGTTCTTCCTGTGCTCGCCGTGGAGCAACTACGTCACGGGCCAAACGCTCAACGTGACCGGTGGCCAGTTCACCGGCATGACGACCTAGCAGGGGCACCCGGTGGCCGCCGCCATCACCGTCGCCGGGGAGGAGGATCTCGACGACCTCCTCCCCCTCCTGCGCGGGTACTGCGACTTCTACGACGTCGCCGTCACGGACGCGCAGCTCCTGGCCATCAGCCGGGCGCTGATCGCCGACCCGCAGCGGGAGGGCGTGCAGCTCATCGCCCGTGACGACCGCACGGCCGTCGGCTTTGCCACGCTGTACTGGACGTGGACGACCACGCGGGGCGGCCGTCTGGGCGTGATGAACGACCTGTACGTCGACCCCGCCGCCCGCGGGCGGGGCGTCGCCGATGCGCTCATCCTCGCCTGCCGGGCCCGCGCCGCCGCCCACGGCGCCGTCGACCTGGAGTGGCAGACCGCCCTGGACAACCACCGGGCCCAGGCCGTCTACGACCGCGTCGGCGGCCAGCGGTCGCAGTGGCTCACCTACTCCCTGGAGATCACCCCATGACCTACGTGCTCAACCTGCTGTGGGACCTGGACCAGCCCGGCGCCGCCTGCACGGTGGACGACCTGGAGCGCGGCGTCGCCGAGGCCGGGCTCGCCCGCTTCACCGGCCTGGACGGCCTGCACGTGAAGGTCTGGTACCGCGACGGCACCCGCTACGGCTCGACGATGGTCTTCGCCGACGCCGCCGCCCGCCAGGAGACCGCCACCTGGGTCACGGACCGGGTCTCGGCGCTGTGCGGGCTGCCCCCCGTGCGGGTGGAGTCGTTCGAGGGGATCGCCATCGCCGAGGGGGGGGCCGGCGCCGCCCAGCCGCTCGACCGCCCCCCCGGATCAGACGGCGCCGAGGGTGGAGGCGCAGCCGGGGTAGTACGCCCCCGCCGGCG
>CAZXNX010000411.1:0-2540 GCA_964642225.1 uncultured Solirubrobacteraceae bacterium
CCACGTCGCCTTTTCACCTGAGCGCATCGACCCCGGCCGCACCGACTTCACCGTCCGGACGACCCCCAAGCTGGTCGGGGGCCTGACCGATGAATGCACTTTGAGGGCCCGGAAGCTATATGAGCAGATCTGCGAACGGGTGATCCCGCTCTCCGGTCCCGAGGCAGCCGAGCTGTCGAAACTCCTGGAGAACATCTTCCGCTCGGTCAACATCGCTCTCGTAAACGAACTGGCACAGCTCTGCGACAGGTTGGGCGTGGATGTGTGGGAAGTCATAGACGCGGCCTCGACCAAGCCATTTGGCTTCATGCGCTTCGAGCCGGGTCCGGGCATGGGCGGACACTGTCTGCCGGTCGATCCGTTCTACCTCGCCTTCTCGGCACGCGAGCACGACTTTTACCCCGAGTTCATCGAACTTGCAGGGAAGATCAACCAGTCGCAGCCACTCTTTTGCGTGAACCGGATCGAACGTGTCCTCAATGAGGCGAAGAAGCCGGTCAACGGCTCAAAGATCCTGATCCTCGGAGTGAGCTACAAGGGAGGAGTCGGTGACGTCCGTGAATCACCGGCCCTGAAGATCCTGCGTCTGCTTGGTGCACTCGGGGCCGACCTCAGCTACCACGACCCGCATGTGGCCGAGTTGAGCGAGTCCGGCCTTGTCAACTCCGAGCTGGAGCCGACCCTGGCAGCGGCCGACCTGACCGTGATCGTCACCGTCCATCCCGAGTTCGACATCGACTCGATCGTCAGGCAGAGCGAGCGCGTGCTCGATCTTCGTGGAGTCACACGGGATATCAACGCCGACAACATCACCCGCTTGTAGCAGTGATCCGGGATCTGGTCACCACTCTCCCGGGCCTCAGGCCGAAGCCGACCCGCTGGCAGCAGGTGAAGTCCGACCGCGTGACCCTGGGCCTCGCGGTCGCAACCATGGCCATTGGCGCCACCATCGCGACACTTCAGTACGGGCGGCTGTTCAGCCGACGCCGTCATGAACATGACCAGGACACGACTCCCGATGCACCACTGATCGAGTCGGCCCCGGCGGCGGCGGCGGACACCGTCAACGTGGCGGTCGAGGGCTACATGGCGACCCCGAGACCGGAGAAGCTCCTGCTGCACATCCTCAACGGCTTCCTGCTGACCTTCGCCTCCGTCCGCCTCGTCACCTGGGCGATACGTGAGGGTCACGGTCCCTTCCGAAACGTCAGTGTCAGTGGCCGCCACATCCATCACTTCGTACCAGGGATCCTGGTCGCCTTCATGTCCGGTATCGGCGGCCTCATGTCTGAAAATGACGAGGTCGAGGACTTCTTCGCCTTCACACTCGGTTCAGGCATGGGCCTGACCTTCGACGAGGCGGCACTGCTGCTCGACCTCGAAGATGTCTACTGGACCCGGCAGGGTCTACTCAGCGTCCAGATCTCGCTGGCCACGATCGCCCTCCTGGGTGCCTCCGCGTTGGTCATGCGCCTGCTCGGCCGAGGCGAGCGGCACGAGGAGAAGGCGGGCAACATCCCCGCCGGCGACGGACTCGTCATTCCCTTCGCCTGAATCTTCGGATTCCGGATCACTCCGGAACATACGAACACCGGCGTACTGAGCTTTGTTCGGCGGGTGCCTGAACACCTCCGTACCGATTCGTGACGAGGTTCCGCTTCGGCCATGGTCGTCGCTACCGCGCCGACGATGGTGGCAGTGGCGGACAAAGCTCCCAGTTAGCGCCTAACCCTGCTCCACAGCCAAATGTCGGCTGGCGGGCCAGCTCAAGGGAGAGTGAGCTGGACCCGCCTGAACCGACTAAGCGCTGCTGAGGGTTAGGGAGGGACCCCAGTCAACGATGTTTCTGCAGTCCTCACGTCCAGTGATGAACTTGCTAGGACAGCAGTGTACACCAAAAACAGACGTCTGTGTTCAGACGTTCACCCAAATCACCTGTTCGCGGCTGGGACCGACGCCGACGAGGGTGATCGGGACGCCAACGAAGTCACTGACGAAACTCAGGTACTCGCGTGCCGCGGGCGGCAGGTCGTCTTCACTGCGGGCGTCGACGATCTCATCGCCGAAGCCGGGCAGCTCCACGTACTCGGGTGTGGCGCTGTGCAGGACCGACTGGTGGTACGGGAACTCGTCGAGCACCGCGCCCTCCTTCGAGCGGTACCGTACGGCGACGCTCAGGGTGTCGAGGCCGGCGAGTACGTCGAGCTTGGTCATCGCGAGCGATGTGGCGCCGTTCAGCCGGGTGGCGTATTTGAGCGCCACCAGGTCGAGCCAGCCGCAGCGACGGGGCCGGCCGGTGGTGGTGCCGAATTCGACGCCGCGTTCGGCCATGTGGGCGCCGTTATCGTCGAATAGTTCGGTTGGGAAGGGGCCGGAACCGACGCGGGTCGTATAGGCCTTCACGACTCCCCAGACTTCGGTGATGTCGGTCGGACCGACACCGGCGCCGACACAGGCCGCGCCTGCGATCGGGTTGGAAGAGGTCACGAAGGGATAGGTGCCGTGGTCGAGGTCGAGCAGCGCCGCCTGGGCGCCTTCGA
>CAZXNX010000412.1:0-2537 GCA_964642225.1 uncultured Solirubrobacteraceae bacterium
GCCCTCCGGCATGCGGGTGCGCCCGCGGCCGCCGGCGCAGAGCCAGCGCCGCACCCCGCCCGAGGAGCAGGCCCGCCTGGTCGCCGTGGAGCTGGCCGTGTCCGGCGAGCCCAAGGGCGAGGTCGCGCACGTGCTGAAGTCCCGCTGGCCCGACGTGGATCCCGCGTCGATCCTCGATTCGCTGTACGGCCGGCACGCATCGCCGACCGCCCGCATGAGCGGCACCTAGGCCGTCGCGGTCAGTGCAGCTTCTTGTTGATCTTCTCGATGGTGAGGTTGATCTGTGAGGCCGTCGTGCCGACCGCGGCGGTCAGCTCGTCGCGCGCGGCGATGACCTCCTTGGGGCTGTTGGACGCGTAACGCTGGCGCGCCCTGTCGATCGCGACGGCGTAGCTGTTGATCTCGCGGATCAGGTCCTCGTGCAGCCCGGAGACGTCGTCCGGCGGGGTGATGGCCTGCAGCTCACGCACCACCTTCTTCGTCGCGCGCTCGAAGCGGCCGAGCGTGTCGCGGTCGGCGGCGGCCGAGCTCTCGGGGGTGATGTCGGCCTGCAGCCCGGCGAACGTCCGGGCGAACGAGGCCTGCGCCTTGTTGACCTTCTTGACGTACTCCGTCGGGTCGGCGCCGCCGCCGCAGCCCGTCGCGAGCGCCACGGTGGCGAGCAGCACGACGGCGATGACACAGCGTGTGACGCGGGACATGGAGGCGCACCCTATCGGGGCGGGCCGGACCACTACCCTGGGGCGCCATGAACCGACCGGTCTGCATCGCGGGGGTGGCGGAGTCCCCGCTGGGCGAGGTGCACGACGAGACGGAGCTGTCGATGGTCCAGCTCGCCGCCCGCGACGCCCTCGCGGAGGCGGGGCTGACGTTCGCGGACGTGGACGGGCTGGCCGTCAACGTCATGGGCGACCAGGGCACCGTGCAGGTGGGCGAGTACCTCGGGCTGCGGGACCTGCGGTGGCTGGACTCCACCGACCTGGGCGGCGCGGCCTTCGAGGCGCACGTGCACCACGCCATGGCGGCGGTGGCGCAGGGCCGGGCCGAGGTCGTGCTCGTCGCCTACGCCTCCCGCCAGCGCACCCGCCGGGGCCGCACGCTCAACCGCGTGGTCGACCCGGGGTCCGTCCCCGGGCAGTTCGAGTACCCCCACGCGCTGCCGCCCCCGGTCGGCCGCTATGCGCTCGTGGCCGCCCGCCACATGCACGAGTTCGGCACCACCTCCGAGCAGCTGGCGCAGATCGCCGTCGCCGCCCGGCAGTGGGCCAACCTGAACCCGAAGGCCTGGAGCCACGGCAAGCCGCTCACCGTCGAGGACGTCGTCTCCTCGCGGATGATCTCCTCGCCGCTGCACCTGCGCGACTGCTGCCTGGTCACCGACGGCGGGGGCGCGGTGGTGGTGACCACGGCCGAGCGCGGCCGCGACGCCGCCCGCCCGGCGATCGCGGTGCTCGGCGCCGGCGAGAGCCAGACCGTGCGCCACATCGCCGAGTCCCCCGACCTGGTGCGCAGCGCCGGCATCGTGTCCGGGCGCGAGGCCTTCGCCCAGGCGGGCATCGTCCCCGGCGACGTGGACGTGCTGCAGCCCTACGACTCCTTCACCATCACCGTGCTCATGGCCCTGGAGGACCTCGGGTTCTGCGCCAAGGGCGACGGCGGCGCGTTCGTGGAGGACGGCCGGCTGGCGCCGGGCGGCGCGCTGCCGGCGATGACGTCGGGCGGCGGCCTCTCCTACTGCCACCCGGGGGCGTTCGGGATCTTCCTGCTCATCGAGGCGGTCCGCCAGCTGCGCGGCGAGGCGGGCGCGCGGCAGGCGCCGGGCGACCCGCGGATCGCGGTGGCCCACGGCGTGGGCGGCTACTTCTCCACCGCCGCCACGGTGGTGCTGGGCCGATGAGCGAGCCCCTGCCCTACGGCGATCCCGTCACCGCGCCCTTCTGGGAGGCGGCGGCCCGCCATGAGCTGCTCGTGCAGGAGTGCCGCGGGTGCGGCGCCCGCCAGTTCACGCCCCGGCGCCTGTGCCTGGCCTGCGCGAGCGCCGACGTCGGCTGGCTGCGCTGCGCCGGGACGGGCACCGTCCACAGCCTCACCGTCTCGCACCTGGAGGTCATCCCGGGGCTGGCCCCGCCCTACGCGGTGGCCATCGTCGCCCTCACCGAGGGGCCGCACCTGCTGTCGCGGCTGGTGGGCGACCGCGCGCTGGACGCCGCCATCGGCGACGACGTGGTGCTGACGTGGGAGGCGCGCGACGACGCGCCCCCGCTCCCGCTCTTCCGCCTGGCCTGAGGGCTCAGCGCAGCCCGCGGTAGTGGCGGATCAGCGCGTTGGTGGAGCTGTCGTGCCGCAGGTCCGGCTCCTCGGTGCTCTCCAGCTCGGGGATGATCCGCTTGGCCAGCACCTTGCCCAGCTCGACGCCCCACTGGTCGAAGGAGTCGATGTGCCAGATCGTGCCCTGTGTGAACACGCTGTGCTCGTACAGCGCGACCAGGGTGCCCAGCGTGCGGGGCGTCAGCTCCTGCGCGAGGATCGTGTTGGTC
>CAZXNX010000413.1:0-2536 GCA_964642225.1 uncultured Solirubrobacteraceae bacterium
ATCCCGGTCAGGCTCTGGGCCGAGGCGAACAGCGGATTGAAACTCTCTGGCCGCATGGGCTTCGCACATCCTCGTCACGCCCGTCCGGGGCACTCGCTGCTCACGCCGGGTCCGCCGCCCGCACGGAGGAGGCCCGCGCCCGCCTGGACCTGGGCCTGTTGCTCCTGGAGGAGGGGCCGCGCCGCGAGGGGCGCCGCGAGCTGGAGGGGGCCCTGGAGGTGGCGCTGGCCTGCGGGGCCCGCGGGGTGGCGCAGGCCGCGGCCGACGCCCTGGAACTGGCCGGGGGCGCACCGCAGGACCTGCGCTTCGACCGGCTGACCCCGTCGGAGCGCCGGGTCGCGCGGCTGGCGGCGGACGGGCGCACCAACCGCGAGATCGCCGAGGAGCTGTTCGTCACCCCCAAGACCGTGGAGAACTACCTCACCCGCGCCTACGGCAAGCTCGGGGTCGGCTCGCGGCAGGAACTGCCCGACGCGCTGTGAGGCGGCCGGTCAGAGGGCCGCGAGGCCCTGGACGAGCAGGCTCACCGAGAAGAGACCGACAAGCGTGCCGATGATGCGCATGCCGTTGCTGTTGAGCCACCGGCCGAAGGCCGCCACGCGGGTCGCGGTCGCCTCCGGGTTGACGAGGTACCCGACCAGCGGCACCTCGAGCATGATGAACATGATCGCGTTGAAGACGAGGATCAGGATCACCTGCACGGTGGCCGGGTAGCCGCCCTTGGCGATGTCGCCCAGGGCCAGGATGTAGAACGGCCCCGGCAGGTTGATGGCCACGCCGACGAAGAAGGCCACGCGCACCGACGCCTCGTTCAGGTGGCGCTCCACCCACGACGGCTTGTCGGCGTCCTTGGGCGGCCGGCGCCGCGGGTGGCGGGCCCGCCAGCGGTCCATCCAGGCGCGCCCGCGCCCCGAGAACAGCAGCCACGCCAGGAAGAGGCCCACGAGTCCGCCGGCGATCGAATACAGCGGATGGGGCGTGGACGCCGTGTTGCCCGCGACCTTCTTGCCGTCGTGGAACAGCCTCACCGCGATCAGGCCGCAGATCACGCTGACGCCCAGGCCGCCGACGTAGAAGGCCAGCAGCAGCCGGCGCGGCTCGGGCCGCGAGATCAGGATGGCCACGCAGGCCAGCAGTGCGGGGAACACCGCGGAGCCGAGCGCCAGGAGGATGATCTCGGGCACGCGACCATCCTGGCGCAATCGGCTGCCTCCCGCCGGGCGGGGTGCCCGCCGGTCAGCCGCCGGCGGCCGCGCGACGGGCCGCGGCGTGCGAGACGAGATCGACGGTGTTGCCGTCCGGATCGGTCAGCGTGCGCGCGTGGGGGAGGTCGACCGTGAAGGCCAGGCGCACCCCGGAGGTGACCGGACCGGGGACGAGCGACAGCGATCCGGTCTCGCCCACGAACTGCGCGTGGCCGGGCTCGTCGGTGCGGTGGCGCCAGCCGGTGATCTGGGCGAGCGAGGCGTAGAACGACGAGGCGGCGGCCACGTCGGCGACGCGGATCCACACGTGGTCGATGACCCCGTCGGTCCGCATGCCCGTGCGGTGCACGGCCTCCGCGCTGTTGCCCTCGGCGTCCAGGAGAAAGGCGCCGTAGTAGTCGGAGCTGTACTGGGGCCGCGGGCCCGGGGCGCCGTCGCTGCGGTGCCCGGCCGCGCGGCCGGCGCGCCAGAACGCGTCGACGTGGTCCCGCGTCGGCGCGCCGAATCCGATGTGCAACCCGCGGGTGGCGGACCTTCGTGGCGCCGCGGTGACCGCGAAGTCCTCCCACACCAGGGTCGTGGCGTCCTGCGGCCGCGGCGCGTGCCCCAGCGTGGTGAGGACGCGGGTGTAGAAGCGTGAGCAGGCGTCCAGGTCTTCGGTGGCGATGGTGACGCGCTGAAACACGGGTTCCAATATCGCAGGCGGGGAGAGCGCCGTCAGCCGACCGCCGTTCTAGGCTCCGGGGGTGACGCGTCGCGTGGTCATTCGCTGGGCCGCCCTCCTCACCATGATGGGTGTCTCGCTCTATCTGCTGGCGCCCAGCCTGCTGGCGACCTTCAACTCGTTCCCCCAGCTGGGGCAGATCTCCCCGTGGTGGCTGGTGGCGATGGTGGTGCTCGAGGCGGGCAGCCTCGTCTGCCTGGCGGCGCTGCAGCGCCTCACCCTCGGCCGTCCGCCGTGGTTCCCGGTCGCCACCTCGCAGCTCACCGGCAACGCCGCCGCCAAGGTCGTGCCGGGCGGCGGGGCCGCGGGCGCCGCGGTCCAGTACGGGATGCTGCGCGAGTCGGGGATCGCCGGGTCCACGGCGGTCACCGGCGTGACGGCCTCCAACGCGCTCACCTTCGCCGCGCTGCTGGCCCTGCCGCTGCTGGCCCTGCCGATCATCGTCGTGCGGGGCACCGACGTGGCCCACGACCTGCAGACCGCGCTGTGGCTGGCCCTCGTGGCGCTGCTCGGGCTCCTCGTCCTGGGGGCGGTGCTGCTGGCCAGCGACCGGCCGCTGGAGGTCATCGGCAACTTAGCCGAGAAGACCCGCAACCGCCTCCGGCCC
>CAZXNX010000414.1:0-2513 GCA_964642225.1 uncultured Solirubrobacteraceae bacterium
CCTGTGACGACATGGCGAGCCCATAGGAGCTGAGGGCCAGCGAGGCCGCGGTGAGCGGGCCGCGCACCTCGTGGCAGGCGCGGGCGATGAGCTCGCTGCGCGCGCGGGTGCGCAGCCCGCAGCGCAGCCAGCCCGCGGCCGCGATCGCGGCCAGGAGCCAGGGCAGCAGTGACGACGCGCTCACGGCGCCACCGGGCCGTCGACGAGCCGGTAGCCCACGCCCCACACCGTGACCACGAAGCGGTCGCCGTGGACGCGCAGGCGCCGGCGCAGGCGGCAGGCGTGCGTGTCGAGCGTCCTGGTCACGCCCATGCTGCGGTATCCCCAGACGGCCCGCAGCAGCTCCTCCTTGCGGAAGACGCGCGTGGGGTCGGCGGCGAGCGTGCGCAGCAGCGCGAACTCCTTGGCGGGTAGGTGGATGGTGTCGCCGCGCAGCAGCACTTCCCGCGTCGCCGGGTCCAGCTCGAGCTGCCCGACGCGCATCCGCCCCAGCGCGGGGCGGCCGTGGGAGCGCCGCAGCACGGCGGCGATCCGGGCCCGCAGCTCCGGGTAGCAGAACGGCTTGGCCAGGAAGTCGTCGGCGCCGCGCTCGAACCCGCGCACGCGGGAGACGTCGTCGGCCCGGCCGGAGAGGATCACCAGCGGGGTGTCGGGGTCGATGCGGCTGGCGATGCCGTCGGCCTGGCGGACCAGGCGCATGAGGTCGTAGCCGGTGGCGTCGGGCAGGCCGATGTCCACCACCGCCAGGTCCGGGTGGCCGGACTCCATCAGCCGCAGCCCGTCCCGCGCGCAGTCGGCGGCGAGCACCTCGTAGCCGTCGGCGACGAGGTTGTCGGCGAGGAAGGCCCGCGTCGGCCCGTCGTCCTCCACGACGAGGATGGTGGAGGTGGACGGGGCGGCGTCGGCGGACATGCCCCTCCTAGGGCGGGGCGCGGAAAACTCTCCCCCGCCCCGGGGCGGCCCGTCCTACGGCTGGCGCGTGGGGATGACCATGACCTCCGAGACGGCCACGTGCGCGGGCTGGCTCAGCGCGTAGACGATCGCGTTGGCGATGTCCTCGCTGGCCAGGAGCTTGCCCATCTTCGCCTTGCGGTCCTCGGCCATCTTGAGGATGAACTCGTTGTTGTGGTCCAGCAGCTCGGTCTCCACCCAGCCCGGCTCCACCACCGTCACGCGGATGTCCTGGTGGAGGACCTCCTGGCGGAGCCCCTCGCTGAAGCCGACCACCCCGAACTTGGTCATGTTGTAGACGGCGGAGCCCAGCTGGGCGCGCCGCCCCGCCACCGAGGACACGTTGACGATGTGGCCGCCGCCGGCCGGGCCCATGACCTCGATCGCCGCGTGCGTGCAGTAGAGGAGCCCGAGGCAGTTGACGTCGATCATCCGCCGCCACTCCTCGGTGTCGGCGCCGGTGACGGCGCCCAGGAGCATCAGGCCGGCGTTGTTGACCAGCGCGTCGAGCCCGCCGAGCGCCTCGGTCGTCCCGGCCACGAAGGCGCGGGCCGACGCCTCGTCGGTGACGTCGGTGGGGATGGCGACGGCGCTGCCGCCCTCCTCGCGGATGCGGGCGGCGAGGGCCTCGATGCGGTCGCCGCGGCGGGCGGCGAGGGAGACGGCGGCCCCGGCGGCGACCGCCGCCAGGGCGGTGGCCTCACCGATCCCCGAGGAGGCGCCGGTGATGGCGACGACGCGGCCGGACAGGTCTTGGGAAGTGGACATGGCGCGACCCTACCGCCCCCGCGCCACCCGCTGTGGGCGTGCCGCTTTCCGCTTTTTGCGGGGCGGGGTGCACGATCGATTGCATTCCGTCCTGTCAGGAGGAATCCGGCATACGCTGGCGACGCCGCCGGTTCCTCCTGTCGTTCCCCTACTCCCGTTCGCGGCCAATTCTGCATGGATCACATGACGCGACGCGGCAACTACGACTCAGGCGAAGACTTCGTCCTCGAATACGGGGAGCTTCGCTTCACGTTCAACGAGACCGACTTCAGCGAGCGGGTGGAGCAGGCCGCGCTGAAGCTGGGCTTCGTCGGCGGCCGCCTCGACGAAAACGAGCTGAGCGATCTGGTCAACCTCGCCGTCAACGGCGAGATCCAGGATCCCGCCTCCTCCCTGGGCGAGCACGTCAACGACTGCTGGCCCGAGCTCATCGGCCCGTCCGACCGCTCGCTCGTCCACTGGCTGCGGCGCCTGGTGTTCCGCTCCGCGTGGCTGGACCAGCGGGTCAAGGAGGGAGAGCTGGACATCGCGTTCGACGTCGAGACCAACTCCTTCCGCTACGTGCAGCCCGAGCGCGACGGCGAGCCCGTCGAGCTGGCGCCCGAGCCCACGTGGGCCCGGGTCGCCTACGTGCCGCGCTAGCCGCGCGGCACGTCCTCGCAGGTCGGTCCTAGCCCAGCGCGTCCGCGCGGGCCTGCGCGATGGCCGAGGCGCCGGCCTCGCCCACGAGCAGCTCCGGGCGCACCGTGCCGCTGGCCACGAGGTCCAGGGCGGGCAGGCGACCCGTGCTGGTC
>CAZXNX010000415.1:0-2511 GCA_964642225.1 uncultured Solirubrobacteraceae bacterium
GGCTGAGCCTCAGACGGACGCGGTGGCGACGGCGCCCTGCGCCCGCTCGCCGGACGCCTGGGCCCGGGCCCGCGCCCGGGCCTTGCGGACCTGGGTGCCGTAGCGGTACTCGGTCGGGATCACCGCGAACGTGCCCCGCACCGCGGCCCGGAACACCCGCAGCCGCCGCTCGTCCGCCGCGCTCCAGTCCAGGCCGATGCGCTCGCGCACGATGACCGGCAGCGTCCCGCGCGCCACCCAGCCCGAGCCGTCGACCACCACCGGGCGCAGCAGCGCCCACGGCAGGCCGGCGAGCCACGGGAACGGTGGCGGAGCCGCCCGGGCCGCCGGCGAGAACGTCCAGCGCACCGGCTCGGTCACCTCCAGGGTGTCGCGCAGCATGGCGTCCCAGTACCGCTCGAACGCGGCGTAGTCCGGCGGGACGGGGCGCAACGTGACGCCGTAGGTCGCGTACCAGCGGATCGTCTCCTGGTAGAGCCGCTCCTTCTCGTGCCGGCGCAGCGGCACCGCGTAGAGCTCGCGCATGGCGATCTGGCTCTCGAAGAAGGTGGCGTGGGTCCAGAAGAACACGTCGGGCGACAGCGCGTGGTAGGCGCGGCCCGCGTCGTCCACGCCGGACACGCCGGTGTGGAAGTCCCGCACGCGCGCCCCGATCTTCGCGGCCCGGTCGCCGCCGTAGATCGTCCCGAGGATCGGCGGGATCGACCGCAGCAGCCGGTTCCACTGGTTCTCGAAGACGTCGGAGTGCTCCATCAGGGCCGCGCCCACGGCCGGGTGCATCGCCTGCAGCACCCCCGCGCGGATGATCAGCAGCGCGCTGCGCAGGTCACCGGCGGTGTCCCACGTCAGCGACTCGGGCCCGAGGGGCTCGGTAACGGGCAACATGCGTTGTCACTATACCCCGCCCGATGGCGGAAGCGCCGCGGCGGAACTACGCGGAGCTGGTCGGGCCGGCGCTGAGGATGAGCGCGACGCCGTGGTCGACGAGGCGCTGGCGCGGCACGTCGATGGTGCCGTTGAGCCAGCCGAGGTACAGGTGGGTGAGCGCCCCGACGAGGCCGACGGAGGTCAGCCGGGCGTCGACCTGGTCGACCCCGTCCTCCCCGAACCGCGCGGTGATCTGGCCCGCCAGCATGGCGGCGAACCCCGGCACGGTGGCGGCGCCGTGGCGCACGAGGGTCTCGTTGGCGAACGGCTCCGACAGGAGGATGCGCCCGCGGCGGCGGTCCTCCTCCAGGAAGAAGGTGAACGCCTCCAGGCCGGCGCGGGCCAAGGACTCCGGCGTGGGCTCGGCCGCCATCACGGCCTCGGCGATCGCGTCCCGCGCCCGCTCGGAGATCGCGTCGTGCACGGCGATCAGGAGGGCGTCGCGGTCGTTGAAGCTCTCGTAGAAGTACCGCTCCGACAGCTTGGACTCCCGGCACACCGCGCGCACCGTGACGGCGGTGGCCCCGCCGGTGCCCAGCAGCTCCGTTCCGGCCTCGAGCAGGCGGTCGCAGCGCTCGGCCTTGCGAGCCTCCAGCGTCGTCCCTCCCCAGAGGCGTTCTTCCTCGGCCATAGCCATCAGTGTGACATGGGCATACAGCGCGTGTCCCGGACCGTCCGCAGCACGGAGCCCCGGCGACGGTGGACCGGCGGTCGGAATCCCGGCCGCCGGCCCATTCATGCCGCCGGGCTAGGACTGGCCCGTGACGGTGGCCACGCCGAGCTTGAGGCCCTTGGTGAACGCCGTCACGCCGAACGCCCCGTTGAGCGCGTCGGCCGCGCCCTGGGTGAGCGTGCCGGGCACGTTGCCCACGGTGATCGCCGTGCCGTCGACCGCGACCTTGGGGGCCGACAGGTCGAGGTCCAGGATCGCCGCCCGCGCCCCGCCGTTGATGACCGCGGTGAGCTGGGCCGCCTTCGTGTCGATGCGGAAGTCGGTCAGCTGCACCACCGTGGCGCCGGCGGTCAGGGAGATGCCGCCGCTGTGGTCGATCGTGCCGGCCAGCGTCTTGGCGTTGACCCTCCCCGCGGTGATCGGGAAGCCGAACGTCCCGTCGGGGTTGGCCACCGCGGCGCCGACCAGGCCGGGCGTCACGCCGAGCGAGGTCAGGGCCGACGCGGCCCCCGGGTCCAGGGCCAGCGCCGTCTGCCCACCGGTCAGCACGACGTCCTTGAGCTGCGCGTCGATGACCACCGTGCCCAGCTTCAGCTTCGGCTTGAACGCGGAGACGTGGAACGCCCGGTTCAGGGCCTTGGCCGCCGCCGAGGTGAGGTGGACGTCCACGCCGCTGACGCGGGTGGACACGGCCGTCCGGGTGACCTTGGCCTTCCCGAGGACCGGCCGCAGGGCGTTCAGCCGCCCCCGCCGTTCACCTTGACGCTGATCGAGGGGCTCTTGGAGACCTTCACGGCGAAGTCCGAGAGCGTCACGCTGACCTTCCCGGCCTTCAGGCGCAGCCCGCCGGTGTGGCGGATGGTGCCGGCGGCGGTGGCGTTGTCGATGCGGCCGCCGGTGATGGGAAAGGC